>JAJFIL010000303.1 GCA_021774965.1 Alphaproteobacteria bacterium | reverse complement strand
GTTCTGTCGGGCTGCCGGGAACAAGCGGCTTTGTCGGCGAGTTTCTGGCCTTGCTGGGCGCATTCCGTGTGAATACAACAGTGGCTGTTCTGGCAGCAACAGGCGTTGTGCTGGGCGCGGCTTATATGCTGTATCTGTACCGTGCCGTTGTCTTCGGGCCGCTGGAAAATGATGATGTCCGCCGGATGCCGGATCTTTCCGCCCGCGAAATCGGCATGTTTGTGCCGTTGGCTGTTTTGGTCATTTGGATGGGGGTTTACCCGTCTGTAGCATTGAATACGATTTCACCGGCTGTCGGCAAAACGATCAGACTGTATCAACAGGGGATCGAATATGCGGCAGAGCATGAGTTACCAATTGAAGAGAATGCGGCCGTGCCGCAGACGGAAGGATTAAAAGAATGATTGTCGGAACATTTGATCTGTTGCCCGTGGCGCCGGAAATACTTGTGGCGGTAATGGGAATGTTGCTTCTGGTTCTCGGCGTTTTTCTGGGAGATAAAAGCTTCCGTCTGATTTCCTGGTACACGGTTCTCAGCTTTGGCGTGACGGCGGCATTGCTGCTGCGTTTCCCTGACGGGACGATACCGGCTTTTGGCGGATTGTTTATTTCCGAGCCTTTTGCTGTTTTCATGAAAGTTCTGGTGCTGTTCGGCGGCGCGCTGTCGGTGCTGATGGCAATGCAATATGCCGAAAGGCAGAAAATCGCACGGTTTGAATACCCCGTATTGGTGCTGTTCTCCGTACTCGGCATGATGATGATGCTGTCGGCAAATGATCTGATCTCGCTTTATATGGGGCTGGAACTGCAAAGCCTGCCGCTTTACGTGCTGGCTGCGCTGAACCGTGACAGTTTGAAATCCTCTGAGGCGGGTGTGAAATATTTTGTGTTGGGCGCATTATCTTCCGGTCTGCTGCTTTACGGTTGTTCGATGGTCTACGGCTTTGCCGGCACGACCAGCTTCCCCGGTATTGCCGATTCAATGTCTTTGATGGCAGATGGACCTTCAATCGGTCTGGTGATCGGTCTGGTCTTTATGCTGTCGGGGCTGGCCTTTAAAGTCTCCGCCGTTCCCTTTCATATGTGGACACCTGATGTTTATGAAGGCGCACCGTCTTCGGTGGTCAGCTTTTTTGCCATGGTGCCGAAAATTGCTGCAATGGGGCTATTGGTGCGTGTGACGATGAGCGCATTCGGCGGGATTGCCGACCAATGGCAACAGGTGATTTGGGTTATCGCGGCAGGCTCGATGATTGTCGGGGCGTTTGCGGCCTTGCGGCAAACCAATATCCGCCGTCTGATGGCCTATAGTTCCATCGGGCATATGGGCTATGCGCTGATTGGGCTTGCGGCAGCCAGTGCCGAAGGCGTGCGCGGGTTGATGCTGTATATGGTGATTTACATGATCACGACAGGCGGTGTCTTTGCCATTATCCTGATGATGACGCGCCGCGGACAACAGGCGGAGGACATTGATGATTTGGCCGGATTGGCAAAATACAATCCGCTGATGGCGGCCTGTATGGCATTGCTGATGTTCTCTATGGCGGGTATTCCGCCGGTGGCGGGATTCTTTGGCAAGCTGTTTATTTTTCAGGCAGCGGTTGCGCAGGGTTTTTACTGTTTGGCAATCCTTGGTGTTTTGTCCAGTGTTGTCGCGGCCTATTATTATCTGCGCGTCATCCGCGTCATGTATTTTGACGATCCGGTGAACGAGCTGGATCGCGTTGACGATGCACCGGCCTTATTCGTGATGCGCGGCGCGACAATCTTCGCGCTGGTCTTCGCCTTTATTATCTGGCCGCTGTTTGAAACGCTGACCCATGCCGTCGAAAGGCTGCTGGGGGCATGACGGCATTTCCTGACGGCGTAACGCACCGGCATCTTGAAACGGTGGACAGCACCAATCTTGTTGCACGCGATTCTCTTGAACATGGCACAGTTATCACAGCCGCACGCCAGACGGCGGGGCGCGGTCGCTATGGTCGTGACTGGACATCGCCGGAAGGTAATCTTTATCTGTCGCTGGTCTGGGAGGTATCCGATTTTGACGCAGCGGGGAAATATGCGTTTTTAAGCGCGGTGGCACTCGCCGATGCTTTGAAAGCGGCGACAGGAGATGATGATTTGCCGCTGCAGCTGAAATGGCCGAATGATGTGCTACTGGGCGGTAAAAAGCTTTGCGGTATTTTGCTTGAGGCGGAAACAAAAGACGGTCAGGTCTATCTGATTATCGGCACAGGTGTTAACCTGACAGATGCACCGGACTATGCCTGCGATGTGCAAAGCGCAACGGGCAAAACCATTGCACCGATGGATATGGCGCAGCATTTTGTGAGCAGCTTTGCAGCATGGGATGCGCGGCTGAAAACCAAAGGCTTTGATGCAGTGCGCGACAGCTGGCTTGCGCAGGCGCATGGCATCGGCACAGCGATTGACGTCAAACTGCCGCAGGAAGTCTTCTCGGGCAAATTTGCGGGGATTAACGCAGGCGGCGCATTGCTGCTGGAACAGGAAAACGGAGCGGTACGCACCGTGACATCAGGAGAGGTATTTTTCACATGACAACGGATTTTGAATGGGAGAAAGACAAACTCTATTTTCTGCCGCTGGGCGGTTGCGGTCTATTCGGTGCCAATCTGACGCTGTACGGCTTTAACGGTAAATGGCTGATGGTCGATTGCGGCATGGGCTTTCCCGATGATACCATGCCCAGCGTTGATCTGCTGGTGCCGGATATCACATTTATCAAACAGCAGCGCGACAATCTGATCGGCTGTGTTCTGACCCATGCGCATGAAGACCATATCGGCGCATTGGAATATCTGTGGCCTGATCTGAAATGTCCGCTTTACGCCACGCCGTTTACGGCGGCGATGATCCGCAGCAAATTTGCCGAACATAGCTGGGCAGACCAGGCGGAGATTCATACCATCCCCGTTGGCGGCGAGATTAAAGATCTGAAGCCCTTTCATATCCGCATGATCGGCATGGCGCATTCCATTCCCGAGGCGCAGTCGCTGGTAATTACGGCGGGTGATTTGCCGCCGGTGCTGCATACGGGCGATTGGAAGCTGGATGCGACTCCTTGCGTCGGAGATGAAACCGATGAAACGTCACTTGCCGCTTTGGGAGAAGCAGGCGGCATATTGGCGGTTGTCGCGCAATGTGGCGATTTACTCGAATCAACGGTAAAACGTCACTTCGGCGCCAAGGATTCGGGATCGCTGATTCCGGGCCATGGCGGCGTTCTGGATCGGCTCGATGGATTCTTGACTGTCGCACCGGTGGTCGCTCTTCTGACGTGGGGCGCAGACGGGAGTCCGCTGACATGGTGATGAGTAAGAAAAAATTGGCGGCGGCGCCGCGGTCGGTGACCATCCTCGGATCGACCGGGTCGGTTGGCTGCAGCACGATCGATCTCATTACTCGAAATCCGGATGAATATATTGTCGAGGCCCTGACGGCGCGCCGGAACGTGGACGTTCTGATCGAGCAGGCAAAGCGGTTGCGGCCTCGGTTTGTGGCGATCAGCGACGAGACAAAGTTCAGCGCCTTAAAGGCAGGTTTGTCCGGTCTCGATATCGAGGTCGCCGCGGGGGCCGACGCCGTTGTCGCGGCGGCGGAGCGGCCGGCGGAATTCGTCATGGCGGCAATCGTCGGCTCCGCTGGATTGTCCCCGACGTTGGCGGCCGTGCGGCGCGGCGCGATGATCGGCCTTGCCAACAAGGAGTGCTTGGTTTGCGCCGGCGCGCTGATGATGGCGGAAATTCGCCGCCACGGGGCTGTATTGCTGCCGGTTGATTCCGAGCACAACGCGATTTTTCAGGTTTTCGACTTCGACCGCCCCGATGCAATCGACAAGTTGATCCTAACCGCGTCGGGCGGACCGTTCCGCACGCTCGATCTGGAAGCGATGCGGGAGGTCACGCCGGCGCAAGCCGTCAAACATCCGAATTGGGACATGGGCGACAAAATTTCAATCGATTCGGCGACGATGATGAACAAGGGACTTGAAGTCATCGAGGCCCATTATCTGTTCGATATGCCGGAATCCCGGATCGAGGTTCTGGTGCATCCGCAATCCGTCGTGCACAGTCTGGTCGCCTATCGTGACGGCTCAGTCCTGGCGCAACTCGGGCCGCCCGATATGCGGACGCCGATCGCCTACGCGTTGGCCTGGCCCGGCCGGATGCCCGTGCCACAGGAGAAACTCGACCTCGCGGCCATGTCAGATTTGACTTTCGAAGCGCCTGACCCGGATCGTTTCCCGGCCCTGCGCCTGGCGCGCGAGGCCTTGAAGAACGGCGGAAGCGCCCCAACTGTCTTGAGCGCCGCGAACGAAATAGCCGTCGATGGATTTCTGACCGGGCGCATTGGTTTTTTGAATATCGCGGAAATCGTGGAGGACGTTCTGTCTAAATTCGATCATCAACGCTTCGAAACGCTCGACGATGTACGGAATTGCGACTTTTCGGCCCGCCGTCTGGCTGAATCCGTCCTGGATGGTCTCACGGCGCGATCGAGTGTCGGCGCGGGCGAATAAATGGAATATTTGAGTATTATTTGGGAATACTTGATTCCCTTCGTCACGGTTTTGACCGTGCTCGTGTTCGTTCATGAGTTGGGGCATTATTCGATCGCCCGGTGGTGCGGTGTGCGGATCGAAGTGTTTTCCGTCGGTTTCGGGCCGGAATTGTTCG
>JAJFIL010000302.1 GCA_021774965.1 Alphaproteobacteria bacterium | reverse complement strand
CTTTATTCGATCAACCCGCCAGGCTGTCCATTATTTTGTTGAACGTGGCGCTCGGACGCATTCCCGCCTTCACTTTGGCCGCATCAGGATGGAAATAACCGCCGATATCAACCGGCTTGCCTTTAGCGGCATTCAACTCTTTGAGAATGACGTCTAAATTATCTTCAAGGCTTTTTGCGACAGGAGCGAACCGTGCTTTAAGTTCCTGGTCGTCATTCTGCGTGGCCAACTCCTGCGCCCAGTAACTCGTCAGGTAGAGGTGGGTTCCAGCATTATCCAATTCACCAACAACACGACCGGGCGACTTTTTATTTTCCATCAACTTGCCGGCGGCGCGGTCAAGGGTTTCCGCCAATACCTGGGCTTTGGCATTTTTGTTTTTTCTCGCTAAATGCGCCAATGATTCTGACAGAGCCAGAAATTCGCCCAGCGACTCCCACCTCAAATGCCCTTCCTTCACAAACTGTTGAACATGCTTGGGCGCCGAACCTCCCGCCCCGGTCTCGAAAAGACCCCCGCCCTGAATAAGCGGAACGATCGACAGCATTTTTGCGCTGGTGCCCAATTCCAGAATCGGGAACAAATCGGTCAGATAATCCCGCAATACATTCCCCGTTGCGGAGATGGTGTCCTTACCTTCCTTGGCTCTTTGCAAGGCATGTTGCATCGCGTCATCCGGCGACATGATCTGAATATCCAGGCCGTTCGTATCGTAATCCCTTAGATATACATTCAACTTTTTAATGAGCTGGGCATCATGGGCCCGGTCTTTATTCAACCAGAATACAACGGGGGTTTCAGACAACCGGGCGCGGCTGACGGCCAGTTTGACCCAATCCTGAATGGGAATATCCTTAACCACACAACTGCGGAAAATATCGCCTTCCTCGACATCGAATTGATGCAAAGTCTGCCCGGCTCCATCGACAACGCGGATGGAACCTTTTCCGGGCGCTTCAAACGTTTTGTCGTGAGATCCGTATTCCTCCGCTTTTTGCGCCATGAGCCCCACGTTCGGGACTGTGCCCATAGTGGTCGGGTCGAACTCGCCATTGTCACGACAAAAATCAATGGCGGACTGATAAATTCCGGCGTAGCTGTGATCGGGAATCAGGGCCAGGGTGTCGTGCTCTTTACCATCAGGACCCCACATTTTTCCAGAGGTGCGAATCGCCGCCGCCATCGAAGCGTCGATGATGATGTCGCTCGGAACATGCAAATTGGTGATGCCTTTATCGGAATCGACCATCGCTAATTCGGGTCCATTTTTGATACAGGTTTGAATGTCCGCTTCGATTTCTTTTTGTTTCGCTTCCGGCAGACTTTTAATCTTTGCATAAACATCACCCAAACCGTTATTGGCGTTAACGCCTAATTTTTTAAACGTATCCGCGTGCTTCTCAAAAACGTCTGCAAAAAACACGGTCACGCCATGGCCAAAAATGATGGGGTCGGAGACTTTCATCATGGTGGCTTTCATGTGCAAGGAAAACAAAACGCCCTGTTTTTTCGCATCCGCTATCGAGTCCTTGATGAATTGACGCAACGCCGTTCGGCTCATCACCGTGGCATCGACCACATCTCCCGAATCAAAAGTTACTTTATCTTTCAATACAGTGGTGTTGCCGTCTGCACCAACAAACTCAATTTTACCATTTCCCGCCGATTGATCGGTGATGGTCGCGGATTTTTCATTGGAACAAAAATCTCCACTCTTCATGGTCGCTACATTGGTTTTGGAATCCTTGGACCATTTGCCCATTTTATGCGGATTGCTTTTGGCGTAATTTTTTACCGAAACCGCCGCACGACGATCCGAATTCCCCTGCCGCAAGACCGGGTTGACGGCGCTTCCTTTTACGCTGTCGTATTTGGCTTTGATTTCCTTTTCTTCATCATTTTTTGGGTTTTCAGGGTAATCGGGAAGATTGTAACCCTGAGATTGCAACTCCGCGATGGCTCCCTGAATCTGCGGAAGAGAAGCGCTGATATTGGGCAACTTGATGACGTTGGCTTCCGGCTTCATCACAATTTCACCCAGCAAAGCGAGATCATCCGGTTGCTGTTGTTCAGGCTTCAGTCTTTCGGGAAACTGGCCGATAATTCTGCCCGCTAAAGAAATATCCTTGGTGCCAACCTTAACGCCCGCCACTTGTGTAAAGGACTGCACGATGGGCAAAAAAGATCCGCTCGCAAGCTCGGGGGCTTCGTCAACTTTCGTATAAATGATATCTGGTAACTCTGTATTTGCCATGATGACACATTCCCTCAAAAAATTTTTAGATTGGTTTATGGGTTAGCCGGACGGGTTCCATCCGGAAGAATGACACGAAAACACTTGAAAAATAGAAGCGTGTGGATGCGGGGTAAATTAGATTATTCAGCCGATTTTGTCAAGCCATTTTGGTTCCCATCCCTATGGAATCATTGAAAAAACTGCGCTCCCTGCTCCCTGTTGCCCAGGCAAGAAAAAAAAGGTTCGACGGTCCGAATCCTGGCCTTCAAGAATCGGGTATCGCCAAACCTCTTTAATTCCATGACCTTATTTCCATTTCCAGGATTTGAAGTTTGGTGATATCCTTTTACCCGACTGAAAATCTATTTGAAAAAATCTTTGTTCACACATTCATTTATTGAAAGCATCAAATCACCTCGCGCCTTGAGTGGCCACATGGATTGCCATCAGGCGGCTGAAACAGGTTTTGCAGATTTTTGTTTTTAAGCGGCATCGTCTTCCAGACTGTGCGCACAGTCTTTCCAGCCTGTGCTACCATTAAACCGACAAAGCTTGAAATGAACATCCCAGAGTCCTGATACCCCTTCGGGGCATGAAGGCAAAGGTAAAATACCACAAAGGACTTTTTCGGCATCCTGTCAGGTTACGAGGACTAAAGACGGGAATGGACCCTGTTTAAAACCCGTCCATTAAGTACCCATGTATCTCTCCAGTTTGCCGTTTAGCGGGGCGCCCTTATCTTAAGGACACCTCTAAAAATTGACTGAATGCAACGGATCGTCAATTCGAGGAGGCGACTTTGTTTTAGTTGGACAGGCTTTCCAGCCTGTCCGCACGGGCCGGAAAGCCCGTGCCACTGATTTAAGAAGTCCTTCCGCAGTATATCCTTTAAATAGCTAATTTTTGAGATGCCCTTAAATGAGTCCATCGATCAGCCATTACAAATTCGGAATTGATTTCAGCCCGGTGCAGGATATTCCCGAGGACCCGAGGGAACGTCTGAAGTTTTTTACGGTTTTCAAATCTCTGGTAGAAGATGAGAAAGAAAAAATCCGGGCCTGGCATCGGCGCGGCGCCGGGGGGCGGGAAGTCATTCAAGCCCACACCTGTCTGATCGACGAAGTCATTCGTCATCTCATCGATACCCTGGCATCGGTAAAACCCTATTCCGGGGCAAATATCCGGGAAGAATTTGCCCTGGTGGCCGTCGGCGGGTACGGCCGTGGCGAACTCAACCCCTTCTCGGACATCGACCTGTTATTTCTCCGACCGGCAAAAATAAAAAAAATCACC
>JAJFIL010000301.1 GCA_021774965.1 Alphaproteobacteria bacterium | reverse complement strand
GACTCAAAAATATGGAGCGGCAAAATGTATGATTTTGATCAATATTTTTTCGAACTTGGGTACACAGGACCAATTGATCCTCACGTGATCCTTATACTGCTGATTGGTCTGATTGTTGGAGTTTCTATTCAGAGGTGGCTGCGTCGATTCAGGGAAGCAGTGAAGCAAACTTCATCGGACAAAACGATACAGGAAATAGAGAAGCAGTGGGCGCGTGACTATTGGAAGGCGGATGAAGACTACAAAATTGCGCTCAGAGGATTAGAGAAGGGAAACACAATCGTTATTCCGATCATTCATGATTTGGGAAATGACCAAAGTGTTTTCGGTTGGAAACGTGACAAGGTCCCGGTTGAGATTGGTTACGATGAAGCATTGGTGGCTACATCAAAAATTCGGCAAGCGCCGACTCATGCCAGAATTCTTGTGGTTGTTCACACCCCAGGAGGTTACATACGCCCTTCCCAAATGATAGCCACGGCGCTCAAGGAACACAGCGAGAAGAAGGCAAAATTGTTCAAGACCGGCCCCGACACCCAAGTCTGTGTACCTTACATGGCGCTATCCGGCGGAACGATTATTGCACTTGCCGCCAATACAATTTTGATGGGGAAAAATGCCGAGCTTGGGCCTACCGATCCTGTCGTCTACGGTTTTCAAGCAAGTTCTTTTAGGAAACTGTTGGATGAGCGCAGTCAGGGCCAGTTGATCGAGGGAAATTTGGCTCTCATGGCGTATGAAGCAGAGAAATATATGAAGTCGGCAAGGAGTAAAGCCAGGAAGATACTCAATCGCTGCCATGAACTATCTGTAGCGGACCGGCTATCAATAGGTGAAGAATCTCATAGCCATGCTTTTGATGCGGAAGGGGCTAAAAAGAGAGGTATACAGAACATAAAGGAGAAGCTTCCCTCCGAAGCATATGATCTTGTTGATGCCCAAATTAGAAAATTGATTGCATTGGATGAACTTGAAGGCAGGTTGGATCGTCGGGCCTTCATGGAGGAGAGGGATGGCGAAGGTGGATCTGGACTAGCTCTGGACAGGCAAAGTGGATTGGATTGTGGCAATGAAGAATCAGCAAAGGAGGGCGCTTTGATTGGCTAGAATCGTTAGCTTTGTGAAGGGGTTGGCCCATTCGAAAAGACTAAGGTTCATCTGAGATACAGCAGGTCATGACGCGACGCGAAAGTTGGTGTAAAGCCCCCATCTTATGTACCACTTTCTGAAAGAGTCTCGGGGACTGGCGGCCTCATGTTCAGAGATTGATGCGTTCTGTTCTGGAGAAGCGTTTTCCGCCCGATACGGCTACCGAGGCGTTTGAGCACTTCATTCGGGTTGGGTTTTCCGGGGCGTTGACCAGAAACTCTGAGGAGAAGTACGTTTATTGCTACAATTGTGATCCTAGGCTGATTGATAAATTGAGGCAGAGATCAGGTAGTGAAAATGAGTTTGTGGCGATTAACTTGGCGTTTGCCGCAGGTTTGACATGCTTCGAGTAAACTTAGAGTTTCTTGGTGGGCCTTGCTTCAAATTTGCAGCTTAAAAATTTCCAAGTACTGGACTTCAACTGCAAAGGAAGCATTGCTGTGGCTGCGCGAGGTCCGGAGTGAGCCTCGCGCATTTGCTCCGCAGCGCACATTCGCCTCCCGGGGCTTTGATCAGTGGCGGCACTAGCCGTTTCGACCAAAGCTCAAAGGAGAGGCACATGACCATGCGACGCAACATAACTAGAAAATCAGGCAAACAAGCCATCAAGGGAAAAAATTCCGCACCACCAAAGGTAGGCTCAGCATCCCGGGAAGCCAAACCAAGCAAGAGACCAAAGAGGATCGCAGCCAGAGGCAAGATCGGAACAATCGTAAAACTCCTGAGTAAACCCAAAGGTGCATCGATTGTTGAGTTGTGTGCAGCAACCGGTTGGCAATCTCACTCTGTACGTGGCGCGCTTTCTGGCACTATCAAGAAGAAACTTGGATTGCCTCTTCTGTCGGAGAAAACCGACAAGGGTCGGATCTACCGGATTGTGGAGTGAAACGGTCGTGGAGATGGACCCTGTTGAGCGCCAGATTGCCGACCTGGATGCTCTCAGCATTGTCGAACTCAGGGCAGTGTGGGTTGAGCGGATCGGAGGGATGGCACCATCCATTCAGTCTACGGATGTTTTGAGGCGTCTTCTTGTTTGGAAACTTCAGGTCAAGGCGCTTGGTGGTCTTGATCCCGAAACAACATCAAGGTTGGGTCGGCTCAAGTCGTCCTTGGTGAGAGGCAAGCCCGTCGCGCTCTCACCAAGCTTTGGGCTGAGTGTTGGTACAATCCTCACCCGTGAGTGGCGTGGCATTGAGCACAAGGTTCTGGTGCTTGATCAGGGCTTTGAACATCAGGGAACGCGCTACGGGAGCCTCTCCAAAGTGGCAAGGGTCATTACGGGCACGCAATGGTCAGGCCCCAGATTCTTTGGCCTTGAAGAAGGCCAGGAACTGGCTCGTGATCTGGCCGAAGGAGCGTCGCAATGACCTCTGTCACCAGCTGCGCCATTTACACCCGCAAGTCGACAGAAGAAGGACTGGAACAGGAGTTCAATACGCTTCATGCCCAGCGGGAGGCTTGCGAAGCCTATGTGCTGAGCCAGGCAGGGGAGGGATGGACCATTGTCCCAAAACTCTATGACGATGGAGGCCGGTCAGGCGGCAATCTTGATCGACCTGCTCTGCAAGAGCTATTGGCCGATATTGATCGCGGGCTCGTCGATGTGGTGGTGGTCTACAAGATAGATCGACTTACTCGCGCTCTTGCTGATTTTGCCAAGCTGGTGGAACGGTTCGATGCCCGGAATGTATCATTTGTTTCGGTAACCCAAGCCTTCAGCACCACTACATCCATGGGGCGCTTGACCCTCAATGTATTGCTGTCCTTTGCCCAGTTTGAGCGGGAACTCACGGCAGAGCGGATCAGGGACAAGATTGCTGCCTCAAAAGCCAAAGGTATTTTCATGGGCGGCAATCCACCTCTCGGATATGATGCGAGAGACCGCAAACTGGTTGTAAACAAGAAAGAAGCGAAAGTCGTTCGACACATCTTTGAGCGCTATCTGGAACTCAACTCAATTGCGAAACTTCGGCGCGACCTGACCGACCGTGACATTGGAACCAAGTCCTGGGTCTCCACTCGTGGCCGAAAAATGGGTGGCAAGGGCTGGTATGTAGGAAGTCTCAATCATCTCCTCCGCAACAAGGTCTATGTAGGACTGACAGTTCACAAGGGTGATGTCTATCCTGGTCAACATGATGAGATCCTGCCTCAGGACCTCTTTGATGAGGTTCAGGATCGTCTGGAAGCCAATTGTGTTGCCTACAAGCGAAAAACCACGATTGGCAGCAAGACCCTTCTCAACAGGCTGATCTTTGATGGGCTTGGCTATCATATGAGCCCCAAGACAAGCCGACGGGGAAGAAGTAAGGCCTACACCTACTATGTCAGTCAGGCGGCAATCCAGAATGCTGAGCCGCCAGAGAAAATCGTGCGGCCAGTTGCCGCCGGCCGGATCGAAGAACTTGTTCTGGATCATCTGAACCAGTTGCTGCTCGCGCTGGACGTAGTTCCGTCGATGCTTTCGGATGGATCAGAACCACATGAGCTGATCCGAGCTTTCATTTCGCGGGTTGAGCTTAGCGATACGCAAACATCAATTACGTTCAATTTAGCTACGCTCCAGGAGGTGTCTGATCAGAAGGCGCAGGAAATATTGGAGCGGGCCAACTCGGTCGCCGGGACAGACGAGCATTTCGAGTTCTGCGATACAAATCTAACCTTGGTCATCGACCGTCCTCTGCCAAGGAAGGGAGGTCGAAGATCAATGGAAGAATGGGATAGCACCGATTGGAAGAATCTTCAGCGCAAGATAGATCATAACCTGGTCAAGGCGCTTACTCGCGCACATGTCTGGCGGGATATGATTGAAGCGGGTGAAGTGAATTCAATTTCAGAGTTGGCCGCCAAGACCAAAATTGAGCGGACGCATGCTCGTAGCATCCTGCATCTGGCTTTTCTTGCGCCCGACATTCAACAGGCGATCCTCTCCGGGCGGCAGCCACGAACTCTCAGATTAAGCGATCTGCTGGATGCCAATCTCCCCACCAGCTGGGTCAAACAGCGCCAACTTCTCGGGCTTTCCTGAAAGCAATCTCCAAAATCTGGGGGTCAATCATCTGACGCCTGAGCAAAGGCGGCGAACAGCCCCCTACATGCTCTAAAGCTGCCGCAAATAGAGGCTCGATCACCCCCACATTGGACGCAAGAGGCCGCAGATGTCCGGCGCTTTTGCGACCAGGTCTGAAAACAGAGCAAAATTGGTATTGGAAAATGGCGCACCGGGCAGGATGAAAATGAGTACTGGGTGATTGTGGTAGCGTATCTCGGGAAACAGGCGTTTCATGCGCCAAATTGGGCTGTACTTGAATAATTGCTAGTAATTGCTCCTGGAATTTGAGGTTGCGGGGCCAGTCTTGCGGAAAACTCGACGGCAACTAGGCAATCTCGAAATTGTGGCAGCACTTGCATAGCTTTGGCGTCCATTATCTTTGGGCTCTGTTCAAAGATAATGACTATCAAAATCCGTAGCGGCCCAGGGCATCGGACAGCCTGTCCTTGATGCTAGATTTTGAAAACGGAAACGATGCAAAGAACAGGGACTGGTTGGCATCCGGACGATGCTTTCTGATCTTGTCAGCCCAGACCTGCGCCTTTGCCGGATCTTCATTGAGCGAGTGTCCAATCAAAGCGATCATATCAACAATGTAATGTGCGCCGGGGGCGTGAGCAGCCCTTTCACCAGCTTCAGCCGCTTGGGCATAGTCGCCATCGATCACCAATGACAATGAACGTCCCGCAAGCATTGCATACACGAATGGGTCAAGCGGACTTAGGGCCAAAGCCGTATCATAGTGCGGAAGCGAATTTTCTGTTTTACCCGCCAGCATAGTTGAAAAAGCGTGAGAGTAGTGCCCTTGGGAATAATTGGGGCTTAGGGCAATGGCCTTGTCGAGCCAGTATGCACTGCTTGCCAAATCGCCTTGCAGCATAACGGCGCGCCCCATATTAAAATTTGCAAATGGATCAAGGGGATCAAGTTCAATGCTGCGCTCGGCATAGCGGCGCATTTCCAACAAAGCGTCTTTTTGCTTTCCGCCATACCTCAGAAAGGCATTCTGGAAGCTGGTAAAGGAGAGCCCCGCATGGGCGCGAGCAAACCCGGGGTCTTGCATCGTCGCCACTTTGAAGTAGGACGCCGCCTTCTCATTGTCGTTTTTGGTAAAGCGATACATGTGCTGAATGCCAAGATGATAATTTGACCACGAGTCCAAATTCTCCGAGACGTTCAGCCGCGCCGCCTGAGCTTCATTCAGGGGAATGTAAACCTCGAGGGAGGCAATAACCTTTGCGATGATCTCCATTCTGATCTGGTGGACGTCATCGTGTTTTGCGGTGAACCTTTCGCCCCATATCGCGCCGCCCGTTCGGGTGTCAGATAGTTCAGTTGTAATGATTAACTCTTGGCCGTGATTTTCCACTGACCCTGTCAAAACATACTTGACCCCAAGGGCCGCACCAATCGCTTGCGGCTCGTTAACGGTGGAGCGAAACCGGAACGAAGATCCGCGCGCGATAACAAACATCCACCTGAGGCGAGAAAGCGCCTGGATGAGATCATGGGGTATGGCTTCTGTCAGAATGCTTTTGGGATCGGTCGGCCCTAAGAACTGAAAGGGCAATATGGCTATGGATGGCTTTGTGCCTTTTGTATGCCCCTTTGTCTGCTCCTCTGCCTGCATACCCCCGACGCGTGGCGTGTTTTCAGAAACACTTTGAACTCTGCGCTCGAGGCCAGCTCCCGTCTCCGCGACGGTGGTTTCAGCAACGAACCGAAACCCCTTGCCGTGAATGGTGCGAATTGACTTTTGTCTATTGCCGTCATCACCGATGGCATTGCGGGCAAGTTTGATCCTGTTTGCAATTGAAGCATCGGAGGCAATCTTGTTGTCCCAGACCTCCGCGGCGATCTCATCTTTGGAGACCATCCTGCCCCGGTTTTCGATCAATAGGCCAAGCAGCGCAAAAACCTGCGGCTCAATGGCCACCAAGGTGCCACAGTCCTTTAACTCGAACTTTTCTGGATCGAATGAATAGCCGTCAAAAAGATACTTCATAACCGACATATAGCGGAAATTGCCGCCAAAATCAGCTTTTCTACATGAAGACTTCAAGCTTTCTTCAAGCTTATCGAAACTCAGGCATTTATTCTCGATCTAATTGTCAATCTTAGTGGGAGTAAATCAAATGTCTTGGCATAGGAACTTTTCGGCAACGGGTATTGCTACCGCCCTTTTGGCACTCACGGTGACGTCTGGATGTATGGCGCAGGGCGGCGAGACCAATGATCAAAAAATCGCCCGGGCGATTACAGCAGCTCCATCGGACATAACGGATGACGCCACTATTATGGACACTGATGGCACGATTTTGCGTGAAGGAACGAATGGTTGGGTGTGTCTGCCGGGTGTCAGCCTGATACCGGGCGACGATCACCCCATGTGCAACGATGAAGTCTGGATGAGGTGGATGGAAGCCGCTGCCGCGGGTACGCCCTTTTCGACGGATGTGATTGGAACATCTTACATGCTTGCAGGTGACGCCTTGGTCAACAATGCCAACCCCGCTGCCACAGACCCGAACGACGGCGGCGTGTGGGTTCAGGACGGCCCGCACCTTATGATGCTCTTTCCCAACAGAGATATGATTTCAAGCTTGCCGCGCGATCCTTATGTTGGTGGCCCTTATGTCATGTGGGACAACACTCCGCTCGTACATGTTATGGTTCCCGTTGCGGCGAAAGTTGCACCTTAGTATTCTTCCACACTGCGACCCATAACCTCTGAAAGACAAATCATGCGTTTTAAGAAAGATAGTCACAAAGATACTCACAAAGGCGGCTGCACCTGCGGTCACGTCCGCTACGAAATGACCAGCAAGCCGCTTATCGTTCACTGCTGTCATTGTCGTTGGTGTCAGCGGCAGACAGGGGCCTCTTTCGCCCTTAACGCGCTGATTGAGACAGAGCGTGTGGAGTTGCTCAGCGGTGACGTTGATGAAGTGATGACCGATTCACCTTCGGGCGTGGGGCAGATTATCGCCCGCTGTCCGAATTGCAGGGTGGCGGTTTGGAGCAATTACCTCTCCATGGGCAAGGAAGTACGCTTTATTCGCGTGGGCACGTTGGATGACCCGGATCGTCTGCCCCCGGACGTTCACATCTACACAACAACCAAACAGCCTTGGGTCGTGTTGCCGAAAAAACACCAAGTGGCAAAGGAGTTCTATGTCGTAGACAAGACCTGGTCGAAGGATGCCCTCAAGCGCCGGGACATCATGTTTGCGGGCCGCAAAGGATAGGGGAGCGGAAGAAAGAACTTTCCATTTCAATTGCCTTTGGCGGGGCATCTTGGAGAAAGAAAATGCAAAAATATCTATTGATGATTGTGACCATATTGTTTGTCTGTACCGGGATGGCCTTTGCCACAGAGGATGATAGCGACTCTGGTGATTCTGGAGGCCATGATCCATTTACCTGTGAGGAGAACGACGAAGGTGTGGAAACGTGCTATTGCTCGGGCGAGAGCGACTGTAAGGAAATGCAGGACTCAGGTGTTTGCGATGTACCCATGCCGGAGTTGGGATCAAACGCAACAGGGAATGACACATCCTGCGATAGGAATTTTGGGGGCGTAGGGGAACATGTTTGCCAATGCTCGGCCGAATTAACCGGACCAGAGGTCTCTCGCCGCCCGGACAGATTTGATCCTGCGACAGAAAACGCACCAAGGGAACCATCGGTTCGCGACCATCGCCGTACACGCAGAGACACGACCTCGACTGACGACATAGTATCACCAGGCAGTCGGACAACCAATCGGGATAACGAGGTTGTTCGCTCACGCCGGGGGACTGCTCCTGCCCAAGAGCCTATTGTCGAGGATGGGGAAGAAGACGAAACACCTCAATCACCGAGGCGAAGAGATCACCGGCGCTAGCAGGTTTAAGACAGGAGTTTTGAAATGGGCAATGAGCGAGCAATCCTATTGAGCGGAATACTGCTGGCCGTGCTGGTGTTTCTGAACCCCGCGACTGCTCAAGCGGCTGGTGAGGCGGTGCGGAGTGCCGACAACTACCTTTGTTCAACCACCTCCGGCGACGGAGAGAGAACATGCATTTGCCGGAGCGCCTTTGCCTGTCATGAGATGATCCTGGACAGGGTTTGCCGCGGTACTTTTCGAAGTTCCCTAGAGCAAATGGATTGCCAGAGAGGCAGTGGGGAATGTTCTTGCGAATGGAACGGATATACCAACCCCCGCGGCGTGGACCACCGCACCACCGCACCACCGAAACAAATCCGCCTCGCAGTAGTGATACGGTCCCCTCGCGAAGAGGTACACCATCTAATGAGACCGTCCCGTCCCGAAGAGGTACGCTGGCGGCCCCGTCTCAG
>JAJFIL010000031.1 GCA_021774965.1 Alphaproteobacteria bacterium | reverse complement strand
GACCGTCATCAATGGCGGCATTATCAATGCCTACGGCACTAATGCGTATTTGGGTCAGGGCGAGTGGCTGGTGGCCGAAGCAGATGAAAGCGACGGCACGTTCGTCAAGCTGCCCGCCACAGTTGCCATCGTCACCAATATCGATCCTGAGCACCTTGATCACTACGGCTCGTTCGAGGCGGTAAAGAACGCATTTCTGACCTTCGTGGAAAACGTGCCGTTCTATGGCTTTGGCGTTCTGTGCATTGATGATCCGGACGTGCAAGCGGTTCTGGGCCAGATCGAAGATCGCCGCATCATCACCTATGGCTTTACCCCGCAGGCAGACGTGCGCATTTGCGACCTTAGTTTCTCTGCAGGCTCCGCGCAGTTTGCATTGGAAATGAACGAGCGGGTCAAAGACGGTCCTCACCGTTTGGAAGGGTTCTCCCTGCCCATGCCGGGGGAGCACAATGTCTCCAATGCCACAGCCGCCATCGTGGTAGCCCACGAGTTGGGGCTCAGCGATGAGATCATCAAACAAGGCCTCAACGGATTTGCCGGGGTCAATCGGCGCTTTACCAAGGTTGGCATCTGGAATGATGTCACCATCATCGATGACTATGGCCATCACCCGGTAGAAATCTCAGCCGTCCTGAAAGCCGCCCGAAGTGCCACAGAAGGCCGCATTATCGCCGTGGTTCAGCCTCACAGATACTCGCGCCTCAATGATTTGTTTGATGAGTTTTGCACTTGTTTTAATGACGCGGACGCTGTGATCGTCACGGATGTTTTTGAAGCTGGCGAGCAAGCAATCGAGGGCGCAGACAAGGACGGCCTCGTAGAAGGCCTGCGTCGTCACGGTCACAAGGATGCAACGCCGCTTGACGGGCCCGATGCACTGGCAGCCCTGATTAGCGATAAAGCCGAGCCCGGCGACATGGTGGTTTGCCTTGGCGCTGGCAGTATCACCACCTGGGCCAATGCGCTTCCCGCCGATCTGGCGGCCCTGAAAGCCAAGCCATGAGCAGCGATTTGTCGACACGCCTGCCAGAGGTCCGCGGCAAATATATTCCAAACCAATCCATGGCAGCGCTGACCTGGTTCCGCGTTGGTGGACCTGCGGATGTTTTGTTTCTGCCTCAAGACGTGGATGACTTGGCAACCTTCTTGAGAGGCACGCCACATGATGTGCCGTTGACCGTCGTGGGCGTGGGCTCGAACCTGCTTGTGCGCGATGGCGGCATTGACGGCGTGGTTATCCGCCTGGGCAAGGGCTTTGCATCAATCTCCGCAGAAGATGGCGCACGCCTTCGGGCCGGTACCGCCGCACTGGATCTCAGCGTGGCCAAGGCCGCAGCGGAAGCAGGCATCGCAGGATTAGAGTTTTACTCCGGCATTCCCGGCGCCTTGGGCGGCGCCTTGCGCATGAATGCAGGCTCTTACGGGGCCGAGACGTGCGATGTGCTGATCGAGGCCACTGCTCTGGATCGCAACGGCAATCTTCACACAATCTCGGCCGAGGATATGGGCTTTGCCTATCGCAAATCCTCTACGCCGACAGACTACATATTTGTGGAAGCGCTCTTCCAGGGAAAGCCAGGTGCTGCTGCCGAAATTCGCACCACCATGGACAAGATCACTACGTCTCGCGAGGCGACCCAGCCCATCAAGGAACGTACCGGGGGCAGCACTTTCAAGAACCCGGACGGTCATAAGGCATGGCAGTTGATTGATGGCGCAGGTTGCCGGGGTAAGGTGTTGGGGGACGCACAGGTTTCCGCGCTTCATTGTAACTTTCTCATCAATCGCGGTAATGCAACCGCAGCAGACCTTGAAGGTCTGGGCGAGGATGTTCGGGCTCGCGTCAAAGCAACATCAGGCGTTGAGCTTCAATGGGAAATAAAACGTATCGGCAGGAAGGTTTAGCCATGAGGAATTTGGCATGAGCAAGTTTGATCCCAAGACAACCCACGTGGCGGTCCTGCTGGGCGGTTGGTCCCCGGAGCGGGAAGTAAGCCTGGTCTCAGGGGCTGCCTGTGCGGAAGCCTTGCGCGAGGGGGGATACAAAGTCACCGAGATTGATGCGACGCCGGATCTGGCGCGCACCTTGGCGGATCTGAAACCCGATGTGGTCTTTAACGCTTTGCATGGGCGTTGGGGCGAGGACGGCTGTGTGCAGGGCATCCTCGAAGTGCTGGCCATTCCTTACACGCACTCAGGGGTGCTTTCGTCCTCATTGGCCATGGACAAGCAAAAGGCCAAGCTTGTCTTTGGCGAAGTGGGTATTCCGTGTGCGGAAAGCTATGTGGTGGACCGTATGGAGGCGTCCAAGTCTCACATGATGGAGCCGCCGTATGTGATTAAGCCCTTCAATCAAGGCTCCAGCGTCGGGGTCTATCTCATTCGCCCGGGGGATAACCGCCCACCGGAAATTCTCAGCTCCAAGGAATGGGATCTGGGGGAAGATGTGATGATTGAAAAATTTATTCCCGGACGCGAGTTAACGGTTGCCGTGATGGGCGATAAAGCCTTGTGCGTAACCGAGATTTTCCAGGATAACGAGTTCTACGACTACGACGCAAAATACGAAGCGGGCGGCTCTCACCATGTGTTTCCGGCCGAGCTGCCCGGTAATCTTACCAGTTTGTTAATGGATTACGCCGAGAAAGCACATAGGGCACTGAGTTGTCGGGGGGTTACGCGGACCGACTTCAGGTTCGACGAAGCCACAGGGGCGATTGCGATCTTGGAAACGAACACACAGCCGGGCATGACGCCCACATCACTGGTTCCGGAACAAGCCGGACACGGAGGGATGAGTTTCAAGGATCTGGTCGCATGGATTCTTGAGGACGCCTCATGCGACCGGTAAAATCCAGCGCCAAACGCGCAGCCCCAAAGCGGCAAGCCAAACGAACCACTAAGCGAACCACAAAAGGCGCGGCCAAGCGGGCTGCCCCGAAACGCTCCACAAAATCACCAGCGCGCAAAAAAGCCGCCTCCCGTCCTCGTGGCCGCAAGGTTTCAATGGCGCGGACGTGGGAGAGGCGCATCGAAGGCTGGCGGCGCTTTTTCGTTCGTCATGCTTACATGAAATCCTATGCGGTGCTGGCGGCCATCACCGTTGGCGTTTATGCCATCTGGGCCAGCGGTATTATCGGCCAGACCAGCACCTATGTTTCGGAACAAACCCGCGCCGCCACCGTGGCCGCAGGGTTCACAGTACAGCGCGTGACTTTAGAAGGTCACGG
>JAJFIL010000004.1 GCA_021774965.1 Alphaproteobacteria bacterium | reverse complement strand
GATCCCCCGGTCAAGCCGGGGGATGTCAAGAATTTATGGTATGAGTTTTGTCTTTTCGGGTTACTCAGGAGTAATTCCGAGCAGGTTTCCTACCGCCTGCCGCCCAGCGACGCATGATCGCTGCCGCCTTCCAGGCTGACCATCCAGCCCCAGCATTCTGAGATCTCCACAACGCCGTGGCGTCCGGTGCAATAGGCTTCTTCCGCCTGATTGCGAGAGGCGGCCATGCATTGCGCAAGGTTCAGCTGAGCCCAGCGAACGCAGCGATTGCTTTCTTCATGATCTATGAGGTAGCTCGCGGCTTGCTGGCTGCGTCCATCGGTGCGATCCAGTGCCAGGCGAGCGGCAAGTTCCAAGACCTGTTGCATCATGCCTTGGGCACGATAGGGAACATCATAAAGACGCCCCCGCGAAGCTGGTCCAACCCGAGAAGCTGCCAGAATTTCGGTGGCGCTGTGGGCGGAACCTGATGGAAGACGCGAGCCATAGGAACGGTCCATATAAGTAAGCGCCCGATCGCGTAGAATTTGGCCAACCGCTTCGGCTTCGGTGCTGTCCTGATAAAGGCCATCAAAGACGAAATTAATCGCGGCGGTGTCTGATGAAAGTGTCCACATATATTCAGGGCTGGTGCGTGCTTGCGAGAAGAACGCCGAGCGGCCCCGAGCGTGAGCTGCGGAACGGACCGTTTCCATAAAGCCCGGCGCCCGCGAGGCAACGATGGCCTGATGCGCAATCCAGCCACGGGATAGATCTCGAGGACTATAGCTCAGTGCCAGATCATGGGCGTTGCGGACTTCATCAATATCGGTAAAGGACAGTCCGATCAGATCATCCACGTCGCGCTGATACATGCGAAAGTGGCGCGCGTATTGGCCAATGGTCTGATTGTCGCCGGATGCCGATTGCTGAGCCAGGGCAGGGGCACTTGCTGCGGTCATCACGCCGAACAGAAGCGACACGCTCAGCAGCCCTTGCAAAACGCGCGTTCCAGCAAACACCGAGATATTCATAACGCCAGTCCCCAAACTAATCTGCTCCGGAACAATAGCCCCGGAGATCTGCCCCATGCCAGCATAGCTGTCTGAAGCAAGCTTGCACAATGTTGTTAAACTACTGATTTCTCGATTTTTTGGCCAAAGCCTTGCTGCGGGCCCATCCACCCATTAACGGCCATGTGATTTTCAAACTTCGTTAAGGCTCACGGTCTAGGCCATTATGGTGGGCAGATACGCGATTCGGACCTGCTCAGGCGAAAAGTGGACCAGAAGTGTTGAATTTCAGCCATTTTCTAGTGCATCCAAGCGCAGCGGATGATGCGCCCTTGCGGGCCCGTCACGCCAGTTTCGTTATGGGACATCTGGGCGGTGCCGCCGTGACGGCAGCGCTAGTGGCGCTTATGGTTTTTTGCCTGGAAAGCGTACCCCCTGCTTTATGGGCCGGTGCGGTCTGGCTGGTGCTCAGTCCCATCGGGATTGCGGCCCTTCTGCGCCGGACCGGCAAGCTTGAGCTGGCCCAGGGGGCGAGCATCGCCAATTTAGGCGCGCTGGTCCTTTTGCTGACCCTTTTGACCGGCGGGCTGGCCAGTCCTTTGTTGCCCTGGTTCGTGCTGGTGCCTTTTGAGGCAGCCCTTTCCGGACGCAGACGGCTGATCGCAGGCGCGGTTGGCATATCCGCCGTGGGGGTCAGCTTGCTGGCCTTTTTGCAGATCCAGGGGCAGATACAGGGTCTGGCCCCGGTTTTTGCGCTTGAAGCAGCGGGGTCCGCTCCTCTGCTCCAGGCCTTAGGCCTTGTGGCCGCTATTGCTTATGCAGGCGTTACCGCTGCTGCGTCCCAATCGGCCCACAGAACCCTGACGCGCCTCGCCCGTATTGATGAAAGCCGGTATCGCCTGCTGGCCGAAAACGCCATGGACCTAATCCTGCGCTTTGGCCAGGACGGTCGCATTACCTTTGCCTCTCCATCGGCCTATGATGTTTTGGGTTATGGGGCGGCCGAGCTAACCGGCCAATCGATTTCGGAATTTGTTTTCGGCGATGATCGCAGCAATGTGCAAAGCGCCCTGGTGCGTGCGGTCTATTTTGGTGGCGAGGCCATGTTGGAGTTTCGCATCCGTAGCAAGGACGACACTCTTTTGTGGGTGGAGATGCGCTGCCGGCCTCTTCTCTTGGACCTTAAAGCCGAACCCGACAGTGCGGTCCTTCAATGGGCGGCTGCTGAAGCCAGCGGTAATGAAAGTGACAGCGACCAAGAGACCCGCCCCGCAGCAGCCTTTGAGACGGTTGCCATCATGCGTGATATCTCGGATCGCAAACGGGCGGAAGGCTCCCTGATGCAGGCCCGCGACGATGCGGAGGCAGCCAACCGGGCGAAGTCACGCTTCCTGGCCAACATGAGCCATGAGCTACGCACGCCGCTGAATGCGATCATCGGTTTTTCCGAAATGATGATGACTGAGCTTTTTGGCCCCCTGGGGAACCCTCGGTACACTGAATATGTGAAACATATCAAGGACAGCGGCGAACATCTTCGCGACCTGATCAATGACGTGTTGGACATGTCCAAGATCGAGGCCGGGCGCTTTGATCTTGAATTGGAGCAAGTCTCCATACCGCTCGCCATCGAAGATGTCCTCAAGACTGTTTCAGTGACCGCCAAGAAACGTAAAGTCAAACTGGATGTGCAATTGCCAGACAGCCTGCCGCGCATGACGGCGGATCGCCGCGCCATCAAGCAGGTGCTGCTGAACATTCTCGCCAATGCCATCAAGTTCACCCCGGAACGCGGCACGGTCACAACGGCTGCACGCGTGGAAGGCCCTCATATGGTCCTGGAAGTGCGCGACACAGGCGTGGGCATCGCGGCTGACGAGCTCAAGCGCCTTGGACGTCCGTTCGAGCAATCAGCCTCCGCCAAATCTACCGCCGAAGCGGGAACGGGGCTGGGGCTCGCACTGGTCAAGGCTTTTGTGGACCTCCACGGCGGGGCGCTATCCCTGGCAAGTGAAGAAGGCGTCGGCACGGTGGTGACCATTAGCTTGCCTCTGGAAGGCCCGCGCGATGTCATTCCTGGCCGGGATGAAGACAATGCCCCCATCAACCTCGCGGATCGGCGGCGGGTGGCGTGAGGGGCACGATCAAACACCTCCCCCTTGACGGGGGAGGTCGACGCTACGCGTCGGGTGGGGGTGAACGAGCTATCACCTTTGCAAAACGCCTGCGGCGTACCCCCCATCCTAACCTTCCCCCGCAAGCAACTGTGGATTATTGGACACGCCAATCTCTCTGTTCCTTGAGGATTGTGTTGATGGCAACAAT
>JAJFIL010000300.1 GCA_021774965.1 Alphaproteobacteria bacterium | reverse complement strand
ATTACATAGATCTTGCCATCCAGGGCTACCGCGGCAGCATCCGTGCGCGCATGAGGCATCGGCGTTTGGAGCAATGCCCAGCCCAGCCCCATCCGCCGCAGGACCATCACCTGGCTTGTGGTGTCTCCCTCGGCATTAACGCCGCCAAAGACATAAACATTTCCATTCACTGCAGCCGCTGCATGGCGCGCCCGAGGCTCGGGCATATCCACGCCCTGGCTCCAGTTAGAAATCAGTGTGTTGAATGTCCACACCTCGCCCGAAGGCTCGCTGCGACCGTTTGCGCCAAAGCCGCCGATGACATGGATCTCGCCACCCACCGCAACCATGCCAAACTGCTCCAGCGCCGCTGGCATGGCAGGCATGGAGCGCCAATAATCGTAAGTGACATCATAAGCCTCGAAAAGATTGCGCGGGCCCAGAAGACCGGAGCCTCCAGCAGCGTAAATCTCCCGGTCCACTGCAACGGCAGACAGGTGTGAGCGACCGGTTTCCATGGGCTGAAGCGAGCGCCATTCCCCAGCCATCGCAGAGCCTGTGATGAGGATCGAGCCAAGAAAGAGTGCGCAAAGTGAGGTTTTTGAAATCATGCTTGATTTCAGCCGAGCAGGACGAGGGTTGCAAGCCCAAGAAACACAAAAAAGCCGATTAGATCGGTCACAGTGGTAACGAATACGCTAGATGCGATGGCTGGATCGGCCCCTGCCCGCTGTAATCCCAAAGGAATGAGGATTCCGGCCAATCCGGCGGCAAGAAGATTAATGATCATGGAGAGGCCTATGACCAGCGCCAGACGCCCATCATCGAACCAGAAATAGCAGATCAAGCCCATGACAATGGCAAACAGGATGCCGTTGAGCCCGCCCACCAGAGTTTCACGTGTAACAATTCGAAAAGCATTTGTCGGCGTAAGATCCTTGGTAGCCAGCGCGCGCACCGCCACAGTGAGAGTTTGTGTTCCTGCGTTGCCGCCCATGCTGGCCACAATAGGCATGAGGATGGCCAGGGCTACGATCTCTGTAATGGCATCCTGAAACACTGCGATGACCAGTGATGCAATGATCGCGGTAAAGAGGTTCACAAACAGCCAGGAGAAACGCCGCGAGGTCGTCGTCACGACACTGTCAGAGAGACCTTCTGTGCCCACCCCGCCCAAGGCAAGAATGTCTTCCTGGATTTCATCGTGGATAACGTTCATGACGTCATCGATAGTGATCATGCCCACAAGGCGTCCGCCATCATCCACAACAGGAGCTGAGACAAGGTCATATTGCTCAAACGCATAGGCCACATCTTCCTTGTCCATCTCAGCGGGAATGACGTGAATGTCCTCTTCCATTAGATCTTCGATGGGAACGGTGCGCGGCGAACGGACGATGCGGCTGATGTGGACCGCGCCGATGGGATGCGCGCCGGGGTCCGTCAGATAAATCTCAAAGAATTCCTGCGGCAGGTCTTTTGCTTCCCGCATATAGTCGATGGCTTCGCCCACCGTCCAATACGGCGGCGCTGCCACAAACTCGCGCTGCATCAGGCGACCTGCAGAATACTCCGGGTACTGAAGGCCCATCTCAACGGCGCTGCGATCTGCCTCAGGAACCTGATCCAGGATTTCCCGCTGTTGCTCCTCGCCCATATCCTCAAGCAGATAGACAGCATCATCACTGCCCAGCTCTTCGATGGCCTGAGCGACAATGGCCGGGTCCAGATGCTCCAACACCTGATCCCGCACGTCTTCTTCAAGCTCCGAGAGGACAGCCGAATCCAGGTCCGAACCCACAAGATCCAGCAAGGCCCGCCGCTCGCGAGAGCGCACAAGGCCCAACAGATCAGCCACGTCAGCGGCATGCACCGGGGCCAGCAGGTCCTTGACCTCATCTGCATTGCCCCGATCCAATGCCTCCAGCACCCGGCGGATAAAATCCGGGCTGAGGACGAAATCGTCCTTTAAGGCATCGCTATCAAGGAGGCTATCGGGCACGGGCTTCTTTCCGGGATAAGGCCGATTTGGCAACAAACAAACGCCCGCGCGCGAGACTCCTCGTGGCGGTGACGCAGTGTCGCCGGATTCGGCGCGATTTGGCAGAGAGAATGCGGGGAAATATCCAGGAAAAGGCCCTGAACTCATCAAGTAGAACCCAAAGCGCCCGACCGGGCGCCGGGCGGTCAGCCCGCCCATCGGAGCAATCGCGCAGCGATTTAGCGTGAGATAGATAAATGGTGCGGCCGAGAAGACTCGAACTTCCACGGGTTTTACCCCACAGCGACCTCAACGCTGCGCGTCTACCAGTTCCGCCACGGCCGCACGCCATGTTGTCTGAGAACAGACCACCTCAGGGATACCCAAAGGCCCGGTAGGAGGGCGGGTGTAGCAAAAGGCATCGCGCTTGTGAAGGGGGGAAATTGGGGATGTGGCAGAGGAAACCAGGGCATCTGCTTTACTTGCCGAAAACCTGATAATTGCCTGGTTAGGTGTTTTGATGTAGGGTTGGTGTATGAGCTTCTATAAAACCTTGAGTATTGCCCTGCTTGTTACTTGCGCCCAGCCTGCGCTGGCGCAAGAGACGCCCGACAAACCCGCCGAGGCTGAGGCCCTTACAAACCAGCATCTTGAGGAATCTGCCCTCGGGGTCTTCACAAGTACTCTTATGTGCCGAGGAACATTTAGCCGACAGCAGTACCTGGATGCGCGCGATCAATATCGCGAGGTATTGGTTTGGAATGACATGAACCGTAGAGAAGCATTCCGCGAAAGCGAATCTGTTGAGCGAATGTTGGGTGCTCTGGGGATGGGTATAGAGTCAGATACGTGCGACGGGATGCTAAGAGGAAGCCAGGCTGAATTCGAGCGTATTAGTGCAGTTGTGGGCTACGACCCGGACTAGCAGATATCTTCATCGCGCCGCCGCCTACTCGAAGTAGTCGTTCACGGTGTCGGTGATGGAGATGGCGATTTTGTCGCCGCGGACCACGATCTCGCCGCGGGCGATGGGCTCGTTATTGGCCAGAATCCACACTTCGTCATCCTGGTGAGCATTGAGCTCGATCACAGCACCCCGGCCCATCTTGAGCAGCTGGTGCATGGGGATTTCGGCGCGGCCCAGGACCACGGCGATTTCCACAGAAACAGATTTGACGGCGTTCAATTGCATGGCGCAATTTGTCCTTACTGATAACTTGTACTGTAAGATTGGCAGCTTAGGTTTACTGGTCTGTTAACCAAATGAGGCTCAATGTCGGATAATTTCGAAAAATTGCACGGGGAAAAACCCATAGAATGGCTGATTTCCGAGGGTCTGACCCCTTATGAGGACGCCGTTGCCTTTATGGAGGCCCGTGCTGAGGCCATTGCGCGGGGCGAGGCGCCAGAGCTTGTCTGGCTGGTGGAGCACCCTGCCCTCTACACCGCTGGCACCAGTGCTGACCCGGCGGACCTCACCGAGCCCGACCGGTTTCCCGTCTATAAGACCGGGCGCGGCGGACAATACACCTATCATGGACCTGGCCAGCGTGTGGCCTATGTGATGATGGACCTCAAGCCGCGCGGATCTGACGTGCGGCTCTTCGTGCAAGGGCTCGAGGCCTGGCTCATCAAAACGCTGGATGCTTTTAATGTGCGCGGCGAACGGCGAGAAGGCCGCGTGGGGGTATGGGTGAGCCGCGGCCTCAAGGAAGACAAGATTGCCGCTCTGGGCATTCGCGTGCGCAAGGGGGTCACCTTCCACGGCATCAGCTTGAATGTGGAACCGGACCTTTCCCACTATGAAGGGATCGTGCCCTGCGGCATCTCCGTACACGGAGTAACAAGCCTCGCTGACCTTGGCCTGCCCGTCACAATGATGGATACAGATGTTGCCTTGAAGGCGGCATTCCAGGAAGTGTTCGGGACGGTAGTATAGGCCTCCGGTCTACACTCCCCTGCCAAACTCTTAGGACTTTGTTCTCGTTGCCAGAGCGGTGAAACACGCGTAAAATTCGCTCCGCAAGTATTTCAACACAGGAAGAATTCAATGATTGGATATGTAACCCTCGGCACCAACGACATGGATCGCGGTGCGAAATTTTATGACGAACTTCTGGGCACAGTTGGCGGCAAGCGCGGCATGGAAGCCGACACGTTCATCGCCTGGACCACTGGGACAGGTTCCAATGCCATGCTCTCCATCATCAAACCGAATGACGGCGAAGCGGCAACTGTGGGCAATGGTGTGATGGCCGCCATCGTTGTGGACAGCCGCGACAAGGTCGACACGCTCCATGCCAAAGCGCTGGAACTTGGTGGCAAAGACGAAGGCGCCGTCGGCGAACGCTTCGAAGGGTTCTACGCCGGCTATTTCCGCGACCTGGACGGCAACAAACTGAACGTCTTCTGCATGGGGTAGGCTTTCGTTCTTGAGCACTGTGACCTCCTCCCTTCCCCCCTTGCGGGGGAAGGTTAGGATGGGGGGTACGCCGAAGGCGGTTAGATGTTTCTTCGCCGAAAGAAATTAGATGATAGCCCGATCACCCCCACCGGTTTCGCTTTTCGCTCAACGACCTCCCCCGTCAAGGGGGAGGTGTTTATTGCGCCCGCAGAGGCCTAGACAAACTCGATAATCACGTCGTCCACGGCCAGGCTATCGCCCGGTTTGGCGCAGATTTTCTTGACCTTGCCTTTGACCTCTGACGTGAGCACGTTTTCCATTTTCATGGCTTCGACCACCGCCAGGTTTTGGCCCAGCTGCACTTCAGTGCCTTCGGTCACATCGATGGAAACCACCACGCCGGGCATGGGGCATTTGAGCTCTTTTTCGGAGGCGCCCTTTTTCTTTTTCGGCATATAGGCCAGAAGTTCTGCCACTCGCGGGCGAACCACATGAATGGGCAGCGTACGTCCAGCGTGAGTGATTTGCCACCCTATGCCGGTGGAAACGATCTGCACACAGACGGCCTTGCCATTGACCTCCGCATGAAAAACCGGCTCGCCCGGCATCCAATCACCGTAGAACTCAATCTCACCTAGGGGCACCGGGTGATCGCCTTCCAACACGGTCACGGCCACCTCATCGCCTTCATCTTCAATGGTGATGGGCACCGGCGTGAGCCCCAGCATGAAGGTCCAGTCGCCATCAATGGGCTCCATATCATAAGACATTTGCCCGTCAATCATGCGTTCGCGTTCAGTTACGCGCGCATGGGCCAATGCCGCAGTCGCCACGAACACCAAGAAATCATCGGGCTGAAGCTTTGAGCCCTTAAAGCCGTCAGGATATTCTTCCGCGATGAAGTTGGTGGAAATATCGCCGCTGGCAAACCGTTCGTGGCGGATGATGGCCTGCAGGAACGTTACGTTGTGCTGAATGCCAGAGACGTGGAACTCATCCAATGCTGCGGCCATGCCCGAAATCGCGCTGGCCCGATCGGGCCCATGAACGCAGAGCTTGGCAATCATCGGATCATAATAGAGAGAGATTTCAGAGCCCTCCCCCACGCCCGTATCATTGCGCACCACGATGCCGTCTTCTCCGTCCCCTTCGATGGGACCTTCCAGCGGCGGCTCATAGCGGCGCAAACGCCCAATAGAGGGCATGAAGTTGCGATAGGGATCTTCGGCATAGATGCGGCTTTCAAGAGCCCAGCCGTTGAGTTTTATGTCTTTTTGCTTGTGCTCAAGGCTTTTCCCCGCAGCGACACGGATCATCTGCTCTACCAGATCTATGCCAGTGATAAGCTCCGTAACCGGATGTTCCACCTGAAGGCGGGTGTTCATTTCCAAAAAATAGAAATTCTTTTTGGTATCAACAATAAACTCCACTGTGCCCGCGCTGTTGTAGTCCACCGCCTTGGCCAATGCGATAGCTTCGGCGCCCATGGCTTTACGCGTTTTTTCGTCCAGGAAGGAACTTGGCGCTTCCTCGATAACTTTCTGGTGGCGGCGTTGGATGGAACATTCCCGCTCGCCTAGATGGATAACGTTGCCCTGCCCGTCCCCCAGGACCTGAATTTCAATGTGGCGCGGCTCTTCGATGAATTTCTCGATGAATACCCGATCATCGCCAAAGCTTTTGCGCGCTTCGTTCTGTGCGCTGATGATGCCTTGCTCTACCTCATCTGCAGAATGGGCGATGCGCATGCCTTTGCCGCCCCCTCCTGCCGTGGCTTTCAGCATGACCGGATAGCCAATATCATCGGCAATCTTCACTGCCTTTTTCGGATCTTCAATAATGCCCATATAGCCCGGCACAGTGGTCACGCCCGCGTCAGCCGCCAGTTTCTTGGAGGTGATCTTGTCGCCCATGGCCTCGATGGCATGAACATTGGGGCCGATGAAGGCCACGCCCTTCTCTGCCAATGTCTTGGCAAAAGCCGCATTCTCCGACAGAAAACCATAACCAGGATGAACCGCATCCGCGCCAGTCTCTTCGATGGCAGCAAGGATTTTATCCACCACGAGATAGCTTTCGGCTGCCGGGGCCGGGCCGATGCAGATCTTCTCGTCCGCCATATGGGCGAAGATGGCATCCGCATCTGCTTCGGAATAGACCGCCACGGTCTTGATACCCATGCGTCGACAGGTCTTCATGACCCGGACGGCGATCTCACCTCTGTTGGCGATCAGGACTTTCTTGAACATGGGATTTTCTTTCTGGCGTCTATTCGCTGGAATGTTCGATATTGATATTTGCCACGACGTTTGGCGCAACGCCAAAGCGGGTCTGGGGGAGCTCGTTGTAGAGCCGGAGATAGAACGCCGCCGGACCGCCATTGTATTCAGGCTCAATGACCATGGCATCCATGATGTACTCGTTTAAAAACGCCTCAAACAGAGGGCCCGTAACGCTCACATCGTCCAGGTCCACATCCGCTGCAAAGCGCGCCAGCAACACCTCGTTCCCGCGCGATGCAAGATAGCCCTGAATGGGGGGATAGAATGTCACCACAACGCCGCTTTCCAAGGTGACCTGATCGGCGTACAGCGGCCCGAAATTACTCTCCCGCACGCGCTGATCTGCATGACTGACACGGGTCCAGGCACCATCGTTCCCGCGATCATAATAGACATCCTCGCCATAGCGCCGCGCGGCAGGATCATCTCCTTCCGTGCGCCAGAGAACGATCATGGCATGATCAAGCTCGCTTCCATCAATGCGGCGAACAAATAGTTCCTCGAATAAATCATCCGCCATGGGCACAAACTCTGATGCCGCTTCGGGCAGATGCGCCACATTCACATGCAACGCCTGGCCCGGCGCATCGTCGCGCGGGTCCGTGTAATCGGAATAACCCACATTGGTAACCGCAGTGTCGTCAAACAGGATGAAGTCACCCGCGAAGGCGGGGACTACAATCAGTAGAGCGACAAACATGAAAAGTGAGAATATGGGCGAGATGACGATTCTTGAATTACATTTGCGCATTGTTACTGCCATCGTGTGATACCTGCTCCACTCGGTTCAACTTCGCCAATTTGATCCACCAGGAGCCCCAAATCCGGCCACGTTCCGTCTTTCATCAGCGGCATGCTGATACGGAGCGCATCTGAGAAATCGAACCTTGAAGTTGGAAATTCCGTATGGAAGATGACTGACACATAATTATCCCCCTGTTCCATCAAAATGTCATGCAAAACTTCGCTCCACACCGAGTAGATAATCTCGTCGCCGCTCGACAAATCGGCGAACTCCCGGCCAACAACAACCCTGAGGTAAAGTGTTTCTCGCTCCTCTCGATTCATGAAACCCACTCGTATGATACCTCGGGTCATCGGCAATAAATGGATGGTTTCACCTGAGGATAATCGTAACGGGGTGGATGGCTGGAAAGGGAATGCCTCACTTTGCCGCACAGGTATCTCCACATGAGAGATTCTTTGCCAAACGTCGCCTCTCAAATGGTATTCCACTACTTGCGTAGTCGAGGGCGCGTCCCATTCTGGCCCCTCTTCGTATGTCAGCTGTACCTTGGCAACCACAGCACCTTCCTGATCCCAACTCTCATATTGTTCGAAAACATTGTCTGCCAATGGGATGAACTCTTCCGGGCTACCGAATGGCTCATAAGACCTCAGCGTGACGAGAAATCGAATTTCATCGTTATCCGTGCCCTCAGTCATATCTAATCCGAAATGGGTAACAATAGTGGGACCTGAAATCCGATAGATTGAACCATCAAACAATCGGCGTTCCGGCTGAGCCTGCGCCGAAGTCGCCGCAACCAGAGAAGCAAGGAGGAAAGTTGCTGGAATCAGTTTTTGAAACAAGTTCTATCTCCTGTATTTTGAGCAGCGGTTAGAACGAACACCCATTCACCGTATTCCCACGATCACTTGTATTCCCGGTACCGGTAAACATAAGGCCCAAATCCCCAAGCTGAAATATCAAAGGTGCACCCAACGATTCGGTCCAACTGCCATCTTTTTGACGGCGCATTTGAACCACCGACCCACATCGGAATTGGAATCGTTCCGAGCGCCCCTCTTCGTGAGCAATGATTTGAACAACCTGAACATCAGTGTCAGCGACCGCCGGTTCAATAATTGTGCGCCAATATAACAAACTGTTGTCCACCGCCGCCCTGCCGTCTTGCTCAGATAAGGGCGCTTCGTATCGGACATTCAGGAACTCGTCGCTCGTTTGTGGGTTTAAGGATCTTGCATAGGGATGCGCAATAATCGCAACCCCATTGGACAGGGTAAGCGGCACTGGCACCTCAAGATGGGAAACGGTACTTTCACCAACGGATACTCTGGTATGTGAGGACCTGCGCCATTCCGCATCGCTCATATGTTCGGCCCGCCCCCGCCGGAGGTAAGTCATATTTGGACCGCGGCTGGACCAATCTTCGCCAAATCCAGATTCCACTGTCCCGAAAGAAACTAATGCCCGGCGCGTTCCCATCATCGTGACGACAGGACCCAACACTTCTTCAAATAAACTATCAGCAATGGCTATGTGATCCGGCTCCCCGGATTCCTCAGGCAGAACGACTTGTAAGCGCATGTCCGTTCGGTAAACCCCTGGGCCACTGTAGGTCACGCTGACCAAGCCCCTAAAATAAACCACCTGCCCGGATTCGAGTATCCAAGATGTTTGGTCGGCAGCGCGAAGACTAGATGGTGCCAGCAAGAATATGCCAACCATGCAAATGGTAAGATAAACGACATTGAGAGCACGCATATTCAATTTCTCCTAAAACGAACATCCATTTCCGACCGAGAAATACTCCCCGGCCTCTGACTCAACGCTTCGAATACCGCCGGATGGACCCACTTCCAGCTCAATCGGCATGCCCGCCGTATCAGGCCACGAACCATCTTCCAGCCTGCGCAGATTGACGGCCAATCCGCATCTGAAATGAAAACGCTCGCGGCGCGCTTCATCACGCGCCATAATTGAGATTGATGTGATGGCTGGGTCGTTCATGGTCGGCTCAAGGATAGTTCGCCAATAGAGCAAAGAATTATTGATGACCGCGCCGTAATCTGTGCCCGGTGTTGACGCTTCATATCGCACCTTGAGTATGCGAATTCTGCCTTCAAAATTGAGTGTGTCGGAAATCGGATGGGTCGTTAGCACGATACCATTTGAGAGCTGAATCTCTTCTGATGCCTCCAAGTGCGATGTGCCCATTTCTCCAACAGGGATTGATCCATGAGATGTGCGCCTCCAAACGCCATCTCCCTGATGCAGATAGACCACTTCCAACGGTCTATTGGGCCAAGTTATACGCCCATCATCATGCAGACTGCCAAAGGAAATTTTGGCGCTATGAAAACCCTGCATCGTTCCCAATGGTCCCAGCAGCTCCTCAAAAATATCATCTGCTATTGGCACAAACCGATCGGTCCATCCGGGTCCTCCGGGCAAAGCAATTCTCATTTGATATTGAAGTCCACCTTCGCCGGGCCGTGTCACAATGCCAAAGCCCAAGCCCGCCAGCTGGTATTGTTGTCCGGACAGTGTTTCAGATGGCGGCAGTTGCGCCTGCGCTGCGACCGAAGAGCAAAACAATAACAAAAATACCGCAGCCCGCTTGATGCTTGGCCCCAATTTGGATTTAGGTGCTAGCGTTTTGTGTGCAGCCAAATTGCTTCCCCCGCAACAGATTGTTGTCGCGACCATTGAAGTGCTCCTAAACCCATGATAGCGCAATCAACAGCACTCTACCAGAGAAAACAGGGGCATTGGGCCGGTCGCAATGGGGGCTACAACGGAATATTGTCGTGTTTTTTCCAGGGGTTCTCGACGGCTTTGTCGCGGAGCATGCGGAGCGCGCCGGCGATGCGGCTGCGCGTGTTGTGAGGCAGGATGACCTCGTCCACAAAGCCGCGTTGGGCCGCGATGAACGGATTGGCGAAGCGGTCCT
>JAJFIL010000299.1 GCA_021774965.1 Alphaproteobacteria bacterium | reverse complement strand
CCATCCAGCAAAACCCATACCCACGTGTCGTCGAGCCCAGCGGATATCATCCCATCTTTGTGTTGCTTCCTTTATGCCTTCCCACCATGGGGTTGGTTCCATCAGAGACAGATCTCTTGAGTCCGATGGGAGTATCCCATTCAAGAAAAGTTGGGCACCGGCAAAATCAGAGTCTTCTGGAATTGCACAAGAGCTCTGTTGAAAGAAATCATCTCGAACATTATCAAATCCAATTGGATCATTGATACTATAGGTCCCCATCAACCGGGCGGCCCCGAAACAATCCTCTTCCAAGATCAGTTCTTCGGCCATTGCCTCCCAGTTCAGTTCGACTGACGGAGCCGGCCAAACCAACCATGTGACCACACCCACCCCGACGAAAATTGTACCGGCGAGGGTGCCAATAGCAGTCTTTAACAAAACTTATCCCCCACGAACTGAGTCCAAAAAATGTGAAAACCCTTGTTTTTTGAGTTTACCACAAGTTCCCGGATAAAGAAATGCCCACCGCCGATATCAGCCTTAAGCTGCAATTCCCGAAATCAAAATGGCATCAGGTCTATTCTTAGGCGTAGAGACGCGGCGGCCACCCGACAAGCATTTGGCACATTAGGTGGAGCGGGCGTGGGTGGGGCGCTCCTTGCCTCACTCGATAATCTGGACACCATTATGGAAAGTTTTAACCTACCTGCCCTTTGGCAACGACAAGGTGACCAAAGTGCGGAAATGCGCACCTTGGCGTCTTCGGCCCGGCTAGCCCACGCTTTTTGGCGAGACAACCGAAGGACTTGGCAAAGCATTGCCCGGCAATATGAAAACAGCGGGTGTGAGGCTGACGGACACGGCTCCTTCAGGCGGGCTGACTAAATCAGCCGAGCTACCCACAAATCAATTCCCACAAACAAATATGCTGCTGCTCGGTTTTGCCGCGCAGTAGCATATTTTATGCAGAGCAAACCCTAATCCAGTGCCTTGACGATATTATCCACCATCTTCTTGGCGTCGGAGAACAGCATCATGGTGTTGTCCCGGAAGAAAAGCTCGTTATCCACGCCTGCATAGCCTGAACCCATGGAGCGTTTGATGAAAAGCACCGTTTTGGCCTTTTCCACGTCCAGAATAGGCATGCCGTAGATCGAACTGGAAGGATCGGTCTTGGCTGCAGGATTGGTGACATCATTGGCCCCGATTACAAAGGCCACATCGGCCTGAGCGAACTCGGAGTTGATGTCTTCGAGCTCGAACACATCATCATAAGGCACGTTGGCTTCAGCCAGGAGCACGTTCATGTGCCCCGGCATGCGGCCCGCCACCGGGTGGATGGCGTAAGAGACGGTAACGCCTTCGGCCTTGAGCAAGTCGACCATTTCGCGAAGGGCATGCTGAGCCTGTGCCACCGCCATGCCATAGCCCGGCACGATGATAATCTTACCGGCGTTTTTCATGATGAAAGCCGCATCGTCAGCAGAGCCTTGCTTGACGGGGCGCGTTTCCTTGACCCCATCCGCGGGCCCCGCGGTTTCCCCGCCAAAGCCGCCCAGGATCACAGAGATGAAAGAACGGTTCATCGCCTTACACATGATGTAAGAGAGGATCGCCCCGGAGGAGCCCACCAATGCGCCCACAATGATCAGGGCTGTGTTCTCCAAGGTAAAGCCAATGCCAGCTGCCGCCCAACCGGAATAGGAATTGAGCATGGAAACCACCACGGGCATGTCCGCTCCGCCGATGGGAACAATAATCAGCACACCAAGCACCATGGCCAGGGCCGTAATCATCCAGAACGTGGTCGTGGATTGTTCAATGCAGAACCAAACAACCAGCACCACCATCAACAGGCCCAGCACCGCATTGAGTGCGTGCTGCATGGGGAAGATTGTAGGCGCGCCGGAAACAAGACCCTGTAGCTTTGTGAAAGCAACGATGGAGCCGGTAAAGGTGACTGCACCGATGGCAACGCCCAAGGACATCTCGATCAGACTTTGAAGATGAATATGGCCGGGCTCGCCGATACCAAAGGCTTGCGGGGAATAAACGGCTGCTGCGGCTACGCAGACGGCGGCAAGACCCACAAGGGAGTGAAACGCTGCCACGAGTTGCGGCATGTCCGTCATGGCGATGCGGCGGGCAATAAGGGCACCAAAGCCCCCACCGATACCGATGCCTGCGGCTACAAGTACCCATGTCCTGCCGTTTGGAACACCGGCCAACATCAAGGTAACGACGATGGCGATCGTCATACCGATCATGCCATAGACATTGCCTTGTCGCGCGCTTTCCGGCGAGGAAAGACCGCGCAACGCAAGGATAAAGAGAATGCCTGAAACGAGATAGAAAAGAGCTGCGAAATTTGCTGACATGTTCTGGCTCCTCAGCTCTTTTTCTTATACATGGCCAGCATGCGCTGGGTGACGAGGAACCCGCCAAAGATATTCACGCTCGCCAAAATCACGGCGATGAAGCCGAACCATTTCGAGGCGGCACCTCCTGAAACCTCAAACCAGCTCCCAGGCACTTCCACCGCCACGGCGATAAGGGCGCCGACAATGATCACAGAGGAAATTGCGTTGGTAACGGCCATGAGCGGAGTATGCAGAGCGGGTGTCACGCTCCAGACCACATAATAGCCCACAAAAATCGCCAGCACGAAAATGGTCAGACGGAAAATGAAGGGATCAATATGCAGGCCCATGGCTGCGGCCCCTGCTGCTGCCGTGTCTGCAATCATGTCTGTATGGTCCATGGCATTTCCCATCATTTCTGTGTCGGGGGTTTCTGTAGCCGTCGCATTGTCGAGCCCGCGCGCAAGCCCTTCATTGGTCACGGCATCCCCTGCCGGTTCCAATGAATTTGCTGCATCGGCATCATTTTGAGGCCCCAGCTCACCCACACCCTTGTTGGTGGGAAAGGCATCAGTGCCTGCGGCATTGTTATCGTCTTGTTTCATGAGGCGCTCCCTCACTTGCCCGTCAAGGCAGGGTGGATCACTTGCCCATCGCGGGTAAGGCAGGTGCCCGTGACAATCTCATCTTCCCAATCGATGGCCAGCTCACCGCTTTCCTTATCGATCAGCAGGCTGATGAAGTTCAGAAGGTTGCGGGCATAGAGCGATGAGGCATCGTAAGAGAGCCTTCCCGGCACATTGAGATAGCCCATCAGCTTGACCCCATGGGCCTCAACCAGCTCGCCCGCCTTGGAGAGTGGGCAGTTGCCGCCTGCTTCCACGGCCAGATCCACAATGATGGAGCCCGGCTTCATGGATTTCAGATGATCTTCGGTGACCAGCACCGGTGCCGGACGGCCCGGGATCAACGCAGTGGTGATCACAATGTCCTGCTTGCCAATATGACCCGCGATCAACTCAGCCTGCTTGGCTTTGTACTCGTCGCTCATCTCCTTGGCATAGCCACCAGCGGTTTCAGCATCGGCCCCTTCATCATCTTCGACCATGATGAAATTGGCGCCGAGGGATTCGACTTGTTCCTTGGTTGCCGCTCGCACGTCCGTAGCCGTAACAATGGCCCCCAGACGGCGTGCAGTGGCGATGGCCTGAAGCCCCGCCACCCCTACGCCCATCACAAAGACCCGAGCTGCCGGAATGGTGCCCGCTGCGGTCATCATCATGGGGAAGGCGCGGTGGAATTCGGCACAACCGTCGATCACGGCCTTATAGCCTGCCAGATTGGACTGGGAGGACAAGACATCCATGGATTGGGCCCGGGTGATTCGGGGCATGAATTCCATGGCAAAGGCATTCACTTTTGCCGACGCCGCCGCCTGAACCGTATCCCCATCCACGTGAGGGTTCATGATCGCTGCCACCATGGTGCCAGCTTTCATTTGGCCAAGTTCGTCCGCAGTCGGTCGTAGCACCTTCAGCACTAATTCCGCGTCGGCGAGAGCCGCCTTGGCGTCTCCAACAATCTTGGCACCTGCGGCCTCATAATCAGCATCACTGAAATAGGAATCCGAACCGGCCCCGGCCTGAACCACAACCTCTGGCCCTAGGGCCTTGATTTTTTTGACTGTTTCCGGCGTGGCAGCGACACGAGGCTCACCATCCCGCGTTTCTTTGAGAATTGCGACTTTCACGTCTTAACGCCTCCATTTGCGGCGGGGAGGGCTAAATGAGCCCATGCCTGTGTCTGCCCGGTGTCAGGCGCGAGGGACGCGCCGGCAATTTGGTAGGATTATCCGAAGATCATCATCAGGATAAGAACAAGACCTGCCGTAAGGACAGTGCAGATCGTGCTGACCCGCATAAATCCTTCCCAGGTCCGCTTGTGATCCGTGATGTCCATGGTGCCCATTTCATGTTCGCCGTGCTCAGCCATGCTTGATGTCCCTGATTCTGCTGCAAATTCTGCGCGGACTATACCAGAGACGCTTTTCCTATCAAGCGAAAGCGAGCCCCGGCTGACCCGCCCCCCCGCGACCTGTCCGCACATTTGGCGGTTCAAAGGGCAAGCTGAATCACCTATGTTTCGCCTCAATCGAGGGAGACCACAATGCAAAAACAAGCTCTGCCGCAGAAACAGCGCGAATATGACAACCACCCGGTTATCGATAGCAAGCGATGGGAGGCCATAACCAAGCGGCCAGACGACATCATCATCTCCACGTCCTACAAGGCTGGCACCACCTGGATGCAGACCATTGTTGCTAATCTGCTTTATCAGGATGGCGAGTTTCCCCAGCCGGTGAGCACCATGGGCCCCTGGCTGGACATGAATGGTCCGCCGCTGGAGATGGTTGCGGCAGGACTTGAAGCTCAAACAGATCGCCGTTTCATCAAGACACATTTGCCGCTGGATGGCTTTCATTATCACCCGGATGTCAAACACATCGTCGTTGGCCGGGATGGCCGGGACGTCTTTATGTCTCTGTGGAACCACCACAGCAATTATACGGATGGCATGAAAGAAGGCATGGTGGATTTTGCCAAAAGTATTGGTCGTGAATTTCCGGTGGGTATTGAGGACATCAAAGACTTCTGGCGCATGTGGATGGCGCGATCATGGTTCGACTGGGAATCGGACGGCTTTCCCTATTGGTCTCACCTGCATCACGTCCAGAGTTGGTGGGACTATCGCCATTTGCCCAATATGGAATTTGTTCACTTTGCCGATCTGTTGGCTGATTCCGAGAGCGAGGTTCGCCGTCTTGCTGCCTATCTGGAGATTGACCTGCAGGAAGACAAGGTTCCCGGTATTTTGGAACGTATCTCGTTTGGCTCCATGAAGGCCAATTTCGATAACATCATGGCTGATGCAAAGCAGGTCTGGAAAGGCGGTGGCGACGCCTTCATGAACAAGGGAACTAACGGTCGTTGGCGTGATGTTCTGTGCACGGATGATCTGAAGCTTTATGATGCAGCGGTAGCCAAGGCCCTGACCCCGGAATGTGCCCAGTGGTTGGAACATGGCGGGCCGGTGTAACACCACGTCGTTCCGGGGCGAACACAATTGTGTTCGAACCCGGAACCTCGACCAGCAATTGCACGATCCAGAGATTCCGGGTTCCTCGCTGATCGCTCGGCCCCGGAATGACTGAATTAAACTTGTCGGTGAGACAGGGAATGATCCCAGTCCGCCAACAGTGCACGCAAGGCGGCAACGAAGGCGATGGGTTGATCAAGGATCAGGTGGTGACGCGCTTGGGGGATTTCCACCACGGGCACGTTCTTGCCCAGGATGTCGAACATGTAGTCCCCGACGTCGGGCGGGAAGATCGCTGAGAACTCCCCACGGAAAATACCGATCCGGCATTTGGTCTGACGCAGCAGTTCTGTCGTATCACCGCTCTTGAAGCGCTGCCAGATCGCAGGATCAAACTTCCAGGTAAAACCACCCTCAACAGGCTTGATGGAGCGCCGCCCCACAAAATCCAGCAGATAGTGATTGTCGATGGGCTGTTCCGGGGCAAGGCGAAAGCGGCCCAATGCTTCATTCAAGGTAGGATAAATTCGATTGGGACGGATCAATCCTCCCCGGTTCCGCGGGTCATTGTCCCGGTCGGGAGGATTCACCGGGCTATCTACGATCACCGTTCCGGCAAGGCGATCGCCGTGGAGCGCGCCGGCCAGAATAGTCGCAAAGCCGCCGAAAGAGTGAGCCACAATGATGGGGGGCTCGGCACAATCAAACATGCCGGAATGTTCCATTGTCGCCAGTTGTTCCTCGACAAAGAGGTCCATGGTGTAAGCATCGCGCCAGCCACTGTCGCCCATGCCCGAAAACGTGAGAGCGGCGACGTTGTATTGCTTGGCCAAAAAAGGTGCGATGAAAGACCACCAATAAGCATGCGCGCCGTTGCCGTGACACAGCAATAAGCCCGGTTTGGACCTATCTCCCCAGCGCAAATACTCAACCTCGGTGCCTTCAACTTCGATGCGATAGGTCTCGTGGGGCACGGCAATGGCTTCATGAAACCAGCCGGGAGCCGGGGGTTCGGTCCCGGCATATTGTTTGAGAGGCCCTGCGACATTCGCCTGGGTTTGGGATTTGATGTCGCCCTTCATCGGGTTCTTGTCGGTCATACGCCTATTTCCTTTTTGGGCGTTCGCCCATGCCTTTGAAAAGTGCCGTGCCTGTCATGATGGTTCTGTCGCCGACCCAGATGCGGCCTTTGACATTGTAAAAGCCATCACTCTCACCAGTGATTTCTGCTGTGCCCTCCACCCATTCGCCTTTTTTAGCGCCGGACACGAAATCCGTCAGCAGGCGGACAGTGACCCAATAGCGATTGGCGTGAAGGGAGACCGCATGACCGAAAGCCATATCGGCAAAGGCCATCAGCATGCCCCCGTGACAATTGCCCATGCCGTTTGTATGATGCTCGCAGACGGGAAAGGCTCGGGTGTAACTGCCGTCCCCAGGGTCTCGTTGGTAAAGAGGTCCAATCTGGCGACCAAAGCCCTGGAACCACTCCATACGGGTATAGCCTTCAGGTACCTGGAGCTGGTTTTCTTCAAGAAGGTCGTCGGTCATAGAATATCCGAATCAACGGGAGGTTTGGGATCCCACTCTAGCCAGCGCCCATGAGGATCGCAAAAGGCCAAGTGCTGATAAGTGGCGCTGCCGCCTGAATAGCGCGCCAGGCCAAGGGAGTTATCGCCAGTTTTAAGCCCTCTTGCACCATCGTCTATCCATTCCATAGCAACGCGGAAAATCGGTCGCTCCCGCCCCAACTCTGCCAGCGTGTCTGACAACATGTTGCGTCTGTCAGGCGGAATTTGATAGGTGACAAAGGAATGATGGATGCAGACAGCACCATCCCTAGGCAGCCGATTGATAACATCGGGCAACATTTCCACAGCGTCCCCTGCAATGATCTTGGGCTGCATTTCTCGAGCAACATTGAAGGCCTTGCTGATACGACTTAATCGATCCGTCGCCCCCGGCCAGATCAGCGCGAGCTGCCAGGCAAGGGTTTCAGGATCATTGATGTCGACGGGATAAAGGTCGAGCCCGGTTCGGCTGGCAACGGTCGGGAGTGTGGCGGATAAGAGGGGCGGCATGCCGCGCGCATCTATCTTTAATGCGATCCGCGCATCGCTTGGGCCGCGCTGCTGATCGCTGATAGCATAGCGATATTGATCCCAACACATGATGAGCCCACAACTGGGGCCGATCTCAATCATGTGCAATGGCGCTTTGGTTTCTGCGGCGACTTTCATAAAAGCGGGAAGCAATGTGCTGCAGCGACCAACCTCATTGGTGTTTGTTACTTTTGTGGAGATGAGGGAGATAACGTCCTCGTCGTGGTCCTCAATGAAACCAGCAAACAAAGACCCGGGGTCACCGTCATTGAGTGAGCGAGAGCCGCCAAGCGTGTCATAATACTCCGTCAGCGGATGATTTCGATGCGGCCCGGCGAGTAAATAGTGAACCGCCGCCAGCATAAGATTTGCCTGAGGTTGACCAGATTTGGACAGCGCTGCGATATCCAGCAATTTATCGCTATCGGCAATCACATGGGCAAAGCGGGCATAGAGGGGGCAGGACTTGATTGCGTGATGATCCGCGAAATAGCGGAAATAGGTGATGAGATCGTCTCGCTGTTTTTCCGTCAAAAGGCTCTCCATTCCGGTAACCGGGGAGCCCTAATCTACCGCAATATTGTGCAGTGCAACAAACTATATTTCATCAATTCGTGGAGGCACACCAGCACGCTCAAGGGCTGATTTCTGCCGTTTTTCAAGTTCCGTTACGTCAAACCCATCTATGGCGGCTTCGAACATGTCGTTGAAATTGAGCTCTGCCCCCAGGTGTAAAAACACGGCCCCAAGGCCTATGGCGGCCCGGTCCATAAAGACAAATTCGCGCGGCGGACGCACCGGTCCATGTTCTTTCAGGCGCTTGTGCACTTCAAAGGCCTCTTTGCGGCCATAGGCCCCGGGGGAGATACCATCGGCGATGCTCCGCACACGGTCATCCATCAGGGGGCCATAGATAAAGCCCGCCCAGATGTTCAAAGCCTCAATGATTTCCGTAGAGAGGTTTTCAAATCCCCAGCTTTCATAAGCCGCAACGACAGCCGCCTCATCGCCGGTCTTCAGCCCCCGATAAAGCGCGACCACGCCAGCGACAAACTGCGGTGGGAATATTCGAACACAGCCAAAATCCAGAAGGTTTAGACCATAGCCATCGCCGCCTTCAGAAACGGTGTAGTTGCCCAGATGCGGATCGCCGTGGATGACACCATATTGGCTAAAAGGATACCACCAGGCAGCAAAGAGAAGCCGCGCCAGATCATTGCGAACTTCTTGAGACGCGTCTGTGAAATCCAGAATGGGTCGGCCTTCCAGCCAATCCATGGTGAGAAGCTGCGGCGTGGAAAGGTCGCCCACTAATTGCGGCACACGTATCTTGGGCTCATGGGCCAGCATGCTTTGATAAAGCGCCATGTGGGCGGCTTCACGCTCATAATCCAGCTCTTCGCGCAGGCGCGAGGCGATCTCATCGGCCAGCTCGTCAGGGTCAATGGCGCTGTCCATTCTCTGATAGAGCGAGATAAGAAGACCCAACTGTTTAAGGTCCGCCTCTACAGCAGATTGCATATCAGGATACTGAAGCTTGCACGCCAGCGGCTGTCCGTCATGAGAGATCGCCTTGTGAACCTGTCCCAGGGAGGCGGCGGCGGCGGCCTCCCGATCAAATCTTTCAAACCTGGAGGACCATTCCTTGCCCAGTTCCGCGCCCATACGTCGCCGCACAAAGGACCAGCCCATGGCGGGGGCATTGGCCTGAAGCTGGCGCAGCTCATCGGCATATTCTTCGGGAACGAACTCTGGAATGGTGGCAAGCATCTGGGCCACCTTCATCAGCGGCCCCTTGAGGTTTCCCAGCGCGGCTCTCAACTCCTTGGCATGAGCACCCTTGTCGAGCTCCTTGCCCAGCAACTTGCCGCCCATATAGCGGGCCGCAACACCGCTCATCCCCCCGCCAACGCGGGCATAGCGCTTGACCCGGCCCCCCAGGTTATTGCGGTCTTTTGCCATGAGCCTCTTTCGTCGCTGCTGTGCCATGTCTCAGATATGAGGGGCCCAGATATGCGGGGCAATGGGGCGTTTGGCAAATGCCTTCTTTGAGAGCGCTCATAAAAAGACCCGCCACCTTGATTATCAAGGCAGCGGGTCAATCTTGTCGTCCGGCAGAAACTCTGCCTTACGTCTCGCTTAGCGAGAGATGGTCACTTCCACGCGACGGTTCAGAGGCTCACGAACACCATCACCTGTTGGTACTGCAGGCTGGGTTTCGCCGAACCACTCCACCGAGGAAGAGGAAACACTGCGACCGTTCAATGCATCTTGAACCGTATCGGCACGACGCTGGGACAGACCGACATTGTAGCGGTTGCTACCAGATGTATCGGTGTGACCGTCGAGTGCCACGTTCGGGTTCGAGTAGCGGCTTACGAAAGCGGCAATCTCGTCAACTACAGCAACGGCAGCGTCCGTAAGGTCGGAACGGTCCCATGCGAAGTAGATGATGAAGGACTGAGTTTGCATGCCTTCACAAAGCGGGATCCACTGATAGAACGCCGCTTTTTCAGAAGCTACATAGTCAGGTTGGACAGGGCCTTCAAAGCCCGGGCCATAATCGTTGTCGTGTGCTTGCTCAAGCCAGCCGTCATAATAGACTTGGCTCTTTGCGCAAGCTTCCGGCGTGTCGCGACGACCACCAGAATCAAGAGCTGCGATCAGGCGCGCACGAGCTGCATTCAGCTCGGCCATGTCACCACCCGCAACGTTCCAGTCACCCGGAACCCACGGAAGAACATTTTCGCCATGTAACGCGGCGTAGCCTTTTTCAGCCAAGCGGCCTGCATGGGTCCATTCCATGTCGACATCACGCTCGACGCCGGTCCGGCGCTGATACTCATGCGCTAGCCAGCTATTAAAATCACCAGTTTGGATTCTCTCTCCCATGAAAGGATCAACCAAGAAAGAACCGCCAATGTCGACGCAGCCTGCCAAAAACACGGCAAACGTCCCAACCGCCAATATACGGGACAATTTTTTCATCCCACTCTCCGTCGTAAAGTGTCCAAAAACTTCCCCCCCGTACCCTGACGGGCGGACCTTGGGATCAACCAAGGCTCCTAATACGAATACCCAGTTAGAGTCTCATAATCGGATTAACACTCGCAACTACATTAAGCACGCAAATGCTGGTTCGCCTTGAAGAGTCACGTTTGCGCAACACAAATCGGCGCTGCTTCGCCGATTCGTGCCAATTCCCTTATTTATGGTTAAGAAAGATTCTTACCTGGAAGATGAAACCGGGTTTTAACCTCTCTGCTTCACTCTGACACGAGACGCAATGGCCAGGCAGAATCGCTAGGTATGCGTCCTAATTGGGGTAATTTCTCGGAACTTTTCGCGCACAAGGCGAATCGAAACGCTGAGAATCGTCATGGGTGAGGCACCAGGTCTAAATGGCACAGCAAATACTTATCGTGGACGATGATCCAACGCAGCGGCGTCTCATGGAAGCCGTGATTACGCGTTTGGGATTTCGCGTCGTTCAGGCAGGCGGCGGCAGGGAAGCCCTGGAAATTCTAGGGGGCCCAGCTGGCAGCGACATCTCTGTCGTCTTGCTCGACTTGAACATGCCGGACGTTGATGGCCATGGCGTGTTGGCGGAAATCCGCCCGCAACGGCCAACCCTACCGGTGATCGTGCTTACCGCCCAAGGCGGGATCGACACGGTGGTGGGCGCCATGCGTTCGGGGGCTGATGATTTTATCGTCAAACCCGCCAGTCCGGAACGGGTTCAGGTCTCCATCCAAAATGCATTGAAGCTGACCGCACTGACCGGTGAGGTTTCACGACTGCGTAAGACCACCGAAGGCAATCTTGGGTTTGAAGATCTTATCGGCCAAAGCTCGGCCATGGCTCAGGTTGTTGCCTTGGGTCAGCGCGCTGCCCAATCCAATATTCCTATTCTCATCACCGGCGAATCAGGTGTCGGCAAAGAAGTTTTCGCCCGCGCCATTCAGGGAGCCAGCGATCGCGCTGGCAAACCGTTTGTTACGGTGAACTGCGGTGCCCTGCCAGAAAACCTGGTGGAGAGCATCTTGTTCGGCCACGAAAAAGGGGCCTTTACAGGGGCTACGGACAAGCACCGAGGCAAATTCCAGGAAGCCAATGGCGGCACTCTGTTTCTGGATGAAATTGGCGAGCTTCGCCCGGACATGCAGGTCAAACTTCTTCGCGCCTTACAAGAAGGCGAAATTGATCCGGTAGGTGCCAAGCGCTCGATCAAAGTGGATATCCGCCTGATCTCCGCCACCAACAAAGATTTGATGGCCATGGTCGGTACGGGCGAATTCCGTGAAGACCTCTATTACCGCCTCAATGTATTTCCCATGGAAATTCCATCTTTGCGAAACCGCAAAGATGATATTCCGTTGTTGATCGATCACTTCATCTCTCGCTTTTCCGTGGAAGAGAGCAAGAAGATCATCGGCATTGACGCAGCGGCCCTGGACGTTTTGAGCAACTATGCCTGGCCTGGAAACATTCGCCAGCTTGAAAATTCAGTCTATCGCGCGGTGGTTCTTTGTGACGGCGAAGCGCTTTCTCTTCGCGATTTCCCGCAGATCGCCCAGTTTATGGATGTGGCTCTGCCACCTCCTGAAGCCGCGATCCTGGAGCCGCGGCTCATAACGCCAGCAACACCTGCACAAAGCTCAGCCCCTCTGGACGATGTGCCCTTGCGGCCCACAACGGATGCGGGTGATTTGATGGGTCACATCCGCGCTGTCGCCGGTGACGGACACCTTCGCAGCCTTGATGACATGGAAGGCGAGATGATCCGCATGGCCATTGATCGGTATGCAGGACATATGTCGGAAGTGGCGCGTCGGCTGGGGATTGGACGATCCACGCTCTATCGCAAAGTGCGGGAATTGGGCCTGGAGCCTAAGTCGGATGTTGCTGGCTAGGTGATTAACTGGTTGCTAGGCCGCGACTGCGGCCCGGCGCCCCTGCGCCGCCCCTTCTTGCGCTATGACGCACATTGAGGAGCGGTGCACTTTTGTGTACAAGCGTGAGCGGAATAATTATCCAACCATACCAAGGGCTGCCATATACGTGTCGAGCAAGGCTTCTTGCTCGGCGCGCTCGTTACCGTCCATTTTCCGGATACGCACAACCTGACGCAGGATCTTGGGATCATAGCCGTTTGACTTAGCCTCGGCATAGACCTCGCGCACATCAGCAGCGATAGCCGCCTTTTCCTCTTCCAAACGCTCGATACGCTCAACGATAGAGCGGAGCTGTCCGGTGGTAACCCCACCAACTGATTGCACGGATTCTGCTGCTTGCGCTGCCATATCCCGGTCTCCCTATGTCCCCTGAAATTCCCGTCCCGCGCAAGAGACGCGCGGGGAACGTTCCATACCGTGGCCGACACGTCCGGCGCAAGCTCTTTTGGCCTAGGATTTGTGAGCCGCCTCAAAAGCTGCCAATTGCTCCGGCGTGGCCTCGGTTTGGTGCTTCTCTTTCCATTCCGAATACGGCATGCCGTAGATATGCTCCCGCGCTTCGTCTTTGGATATCTCGATGCCGCGATCCTCCCCCGCATCCTGATACCAATTGGCTAGGCAGTTACGGCAGAAATTTGCCAAGATCATCAGATCAATGTTCTGGACATCCGTACGCTGATGAAGGTGGGATAACAATCGCCGAAAGGCCGCTGCCTCGAGCTCTGTCTGAGTTGCCTGATCCATATTTGATTCCTCATAAGGTGGCTTGCCGGAACTTGCGTCCTCAGGCACAAATGTAGCCATGACCCTATCAGCCCCACGCTCAGAGACCAGCCTTGCCTTTATCGCCCTTGTGATAAGTGCCGTTGCCATTGGCGCGTCCCCCATATTTGTGCGCCTGGCAGATGTCGGCCCCTTTGCTTCAGCCTTCTGGCGCATCGCTTTGGCCCTGCCCTTTCTAGCGGCCTGGGTGGTCTGGGAGGAAAGACGCCCCAGCACGATCCCTCATCTGGGCGGTTGGACAGCCTGGAAGCCCCTGATTATTGCAGGGCTTTTCTTTGCGGGGGACCTTACGTTTTGGCACCTTTCCATCACCAACACGACCGTGGCCAATGCCACCTTGTTTGCCAATTTCTCGCCTGTGGTGGTGACCCTTGGAGCCTGGTTCTTTCTGAAAGAGCCCATCACCCGCGCCTTTATCATCGGGTTGGCGCTGGCCATGAGCGGGTCCCTTCTGTTGGTGGGATCCAGCTATGAAGTGAATCCCGCCTACATTCGCGGCGACATGTTCGGGATCGTAACGGCTTTCTTTTTCGGGGCCTATGTTTTGAGCGTCCGAGCCATTCGCCACAAGGCGTCGGTGGCATCGATCATGTTCCGCTCCGGCTGCGTCACTGTAGTGGCTCTCCTCGGCGTGGCTCTGGTGATGCAAGACCCCCTGATGCCTCAGTCGGTAAATGGATGGATGGCGCTTTTGGCACTGGCGCTAATCTCCCATGTGGGCGGGCAAGGGCTTTTGGCTTATGCTCTGGGCCACGTGACCGCCACCATGTCCTCTCTGGTGATCCTCATCGAGCCTTTGGCGGCGGCGCTTTTGGGCTGGTTGA
>JAJFIL010000298.1 GCA_021774965.1 Alphaproteobacteria bacterium | reverse complement strand
ATTGAGGACCATTTCCCTGAAGAAAGGACGAACGCATGACATTACCACCGGATAAAGAAGTCAGTTTCAAGGATAGCGTCAACCTGAGTTTTGATTTAGCCAGGGCGACTTTGGAAATTCCCGATGGCATGGCTCAATATATACGCAACGTGAATAACGTTTATCAGGTGCGGTTTCCGGTAAAAATCAATGGAGAAGTGGAAACCTTTATTGGCTGGCGCGCGGTTCACAGCGACCACAAACTTCCGGCTAAGGGCGGCATCCGCTTTGCTCCGCATGTGGACCAGAATGAAGTGGAGGCCTTGGCGGCGTTGATGTCCTATAAGTGCGCTCTGGTGGATGTTCCTTTTGGCGGGTCCAAGGGGGGGTTGCTCATCGATCCGAACAAGTATGACCGGGAGCACATGGAAAAAATCACCCGCCGGTTCGCCTTTGAATTGATTCAAAAAGGTTATATCGGATCGGGAACCAACGTCCCGGCGCCGGATATGGGCACGGGGCAACGGGAAATGGCCTGGATTGCCAGCACCTATAATTCTTACCGTCCCGGCGACATCAACCATCTCGCCTGCGTGACCGGAAAACCGGTGTCCATGGGCGGCATTCAGGGCCGGGTGGAAGCGACCGGACGTGGGGTCGTGTTCGGTCTCAGGGAGTTTTTCCGCAGTCCAGACGACGTCAAGCGGGCCGGATTGGAAGGCAGTCTGGAAGGCAAAAAAATAATTGTTCAGGGGCTGGGTAATGTCGGTTATTACACGGCCAAAATCCTGCAGGAAGAGGATGGCGCAAAAATTGTCGGTGTTCTGGAATACAACGGCGCCTTGCTGGACCCGAACGGGTTGGATGTGGAGGATGTGTATCGCTATAAGGTGGCTCAAAAGGGGCTTAAGGGATACCCTGATGCAACTTACGTTGAAGACAGCACACCGCTTTTAGAAGAAGCGTGCGACGTTCTGATTCCTGCGGCGATGGAAGGGGTCATCAATCGGGAAAACGCCGGCAGGATTCAGGCTAAAATAATCGCTGAAGCGGCGAACGGCCCGGTTACTTTTGCCGCCGAGGCTATTTTGCAGGAAAAGGGTGTGACCAGTATTCCCGATGTCTACCTCAATGCGGGTGGAGTCACGGTCTCTTATTTTGAGTGGATCAAAAATCTGTCCCATATCCGTTTCGGCAGAATTCAAAAACGTTATGAAGAAGGAAAAAATTTACAGATCATTAAAGCCATTGAGGGTTCCGGGCATAAAGTTCCCAAGGCATTGGCAGAGAAAATCTGCGCGGGATCGGAAGAAATCGACCTGGTCCGTTCCGGCCTCGACGACACCATGCGTACCGCCTGGCAGGCCATCCGGGAACGGTTCTGGAGCCATGACTCCATTCATAGCTACCGAATCGCCGCCATGTCCATCGCCGTCGAAAAAATTCACAACAGTTACGCGACCATGGGTGTGTACCCTTGATCCTGCGGTCCGCCTCGTGAAAGCGAGGTTGAACTCACTCTCCCTTTATTCATTTGTTACAATCTCTGCATGAATAATGAAACCGGGGATGTGGGAAAATTATCAGAAAACTCCCGCCATGAATTGGGGTTTGCCGACCCTGTGAACCAGCCTTGGGTTTGGGTTGTATTTGCCCTTTTATTGGTGGCTTTAATTCCTATTTGGCCGATCACAGGCTCCTGGTGGGGCATTCCATCCTGGGCCGTATTTGCTGTGGCGGTCAGTGCCGTAACCAGCGTCTTCACGGCGTTTGTCATTCTCCGTGTTTGGAGGGACAATGCCGGAAACTGAGGCGCTTCCCTTCGGCCCAGGGGCTCTGGTGGTTGTTGGGTTTTACATCGCGAGCCTTCTGGCCATCGGCGGTTATGCCTACACAAAAAGGAAGAATGAAAGCCTCGGAGATTTTTTTCTCGCCGGGCGGAATATGGGGTTTGCGGTTCTCACCCTGACCCTGTATGCCACTCAGTACAGCGGTAACACCTTCCTTGGGTTCAGCGGGGCCGCTTACCGTGAAGGGCTGGGGTTCATCCTTTCCATCCATTTTATGACCGCGATCGTTATCGCCTACCTGTTATTTGCACCCAAACTCTACCGTATCAGCCGGGAACATCGTTTTATCACCCCCGGAGATTTTATTTATCACCGTTTTAGGAGCCGCGCGCTTTGCATTTTAGTCACTTTACTCATGGTTTACGCCCTGTGCAATTTCACATTGGCGCAAATGAAGACTTTGGGGACTGCGTTTGAAGGCATTTCTCAAGGCCGGATTCCTCTGTGGGTGGGGGTGGTGGGGCTGGCCGGGGTCATGCTGATTTATGAATCACTTGGCGGGATGCGCAGTGTGGCCTGGACCGATACCATCCAAGGAGGCATTTTACTGCTGGGGTTTGGAGTCCTGCTGTATCTGGCGTTGACTGAAATCGGTTCCCTGCCTGCAGCGCTTGCCAAGCTGGCCGCAAACCCGGACACGGTTCACAAAGTGAAGCCTCCCGATGCCGAGGGGGTGCGGCGCTGGATCAGTTTCTTTCTGATGGTTGGCTTGGGGGCCGCTATCTACCCACAGGCGATCCAGCGGATTTACGCCGCCCGCAACGTGAAAGTCTTGAAACGTTCTTTAGCGGTGATGGCATTTTTGCCGCTGACGACGACGTTGGTCGCTGTCATGATCGGGGTTCTCATGGCGGCACAGGTTCCCGACCTGAATGCCCTTGTTAACGGGACGGGTGCGGGGCAAACGGTCGTCCCTTCCGAGACGGTTTTCACCCTGTTGTGTCTCAAAGTCATGCAGGGCTCGGAGTTTGGCTACTGGCTGGTGGTCTCGCTGTTCGCGGCTCTTCTGGCGGCGGTGATGTCCACGGCGGATTCCGCGCTTCTCAGTATCAGCTCAATGGTCACCAAAGATATTTACGGACGGTTTTTGCGCCCCGAAGCGGACCAGGCCCGGTTGACGCAGGTGGGCCGCTGGGCGACCTGGGGGTTGATGATTCCCATTGTGTGGATCGCCATCACCTATGAAGGCAACCTG
>JAJFIL010000297.1 GCA_021774965.1 Alphaproteobacteria bacterium | reverse complement strand
GTATTCCGATTGGCGGGTGCCTACAATCAAGGAGTATCAGGGAATTTATGAGGAAAATGGCAAGCTACTAGCCTATGACCACAAAAAGAATTTTCTCGTTGGGAACACGGAGGCTTTTGAAATTGGCAGTGGCTACGGGTTCTGGTCCAGTGAAGAGATGGGGACGAAATCCGCCCGCTATTTCTTTTTTGTGGGGGGGTACAGTAAGACAGATTTGAAGACCTATAATAACCCGACAATTAGCGTTCGGTTGGTCCGTGATTAATTTGTATCAACTTCAGTTTAGTTTTTTCCTTCCGCAATTAGTTTTAACTGATGCGCCAGTTCCCCCGATTCAACCATCTGCCTTACACGCAAAACCGCTTGCGGTGTAAACTCCTTTCTTAGATATAGTTTGCCAGGCTTTGTGAGGGGAGAAAAATTCAAGGTTTTATTTTTCCAGTTCCTGATGGTGGCGATCATTAATTGAACTCCCACAAGCAAGGTTTTGCCGATAAGGGTTTGTTCATCATCTTTGTCGTCCAGTTCAATTGCGGCTTGCGCGGCAATTTGCCCTTTGTCTATTCCCTCGTTGGTGAGATGAACTGCGGCCCCCAGTTTTTCCAACTGCTTTTCATAAACAGGCCAGAAATTACAAGAAGACCCTCTATAAAACTCAGGCAGTCCAACATGAAGATTGAAAATTTGGCCGGGATACAGATTGAGCAGGTTCTCTTGCAACATCCCGGTTCCAAAAACGGCAATGAACCCCGGAGAGAACCTTGTGATGACTTGCAGGGTCTCTGGTGAATTCAATCGGCCTTTTTGAATTTTGATGACAGGAGGCTGATTGAGCGGTTTGCTGACCGTAGCAAAGACTCGGGACTCATATGCCATCCGTCGGGTAAAAAACCAATCCCATGCCTTTTTTTCTTCTTCGGAACCAGGGGGAGGCGAGGGGTACACCGATGTCTCTGTAAGCACGGCTGCAAGCGGGAAATGGGCGTTCAACTGGTTGACAAAATACTGATGCCTTAAATCTTCTCCTGTGATGACCAGGATTTTTTCTTGCGATCTCGCAGGATGCGGATCTGGCTTCGTTGCTGAAAATTCCATAAAACTATTAAATTCAATTAGTTATTGTGCGATGTTCTGCACAGTTGTATGAAATTTTAGCACCCATTCAGTAAATGCTAAATGGACCATTTCCAAAACATTCTGAAAAATGGGGATTAATTTTAGCCTTATATTTTTCTCAAGTTGGCAAGAAATTTGCTTTTATATCATTAATGAAAAAATTTCTGCCGCTCATATTTTTGCTTATCACTTCTTGTACGGGGTTGGGGTCCTCCGTGCAAACCCCTGTGCAAACCTATCAATTGGGCGAGTATTCTATTTTCATAGCGGATGCGGGCAAGGTAAACGATGAATACCAGAAAGTTTGTTCTTCATCCTGTTCTCGTTTGGTCAAGGGATTTGTAAACCATCGCGCCAAAGAAATGTGGTCCATACGAAGCATGCCCGTGGTCATGCGGAAGATGAAGCAAATTGTAAACGGCCGTTCCTATAAGAAAGCCGCCGTTTACAAATAAAGCGTGACACGAACCTGCCCACTTGGTTGCACTCAAAAACGTCTTCTTCGGAATTATTCTCCTGCAAAAATTTAATCAGGCCGATGGAGTTTCCGCAGGGTTTTCGCCACCGCCCGACTTGCCCGGTCACTGAAAAACCGTTGTTGATCGTATCCCAAAAGAATTTCCCCGGCGTTTGCGGCGTAGCGTTCGACCAGCGGAATCGCAACGTCATCCAGCATCCACTGACCATGCCGGATATCTTCCTTGATATGTAGATCCCAGTAAGCAAAGGCGTCTTCGCTCAAGCCAAGGCGTTCACCAGCCAAACGATAATTAACGAATGCGGCGGGGACGGAAACTTCCGTATAGAGCAGGCCCCCTGCATACCGCAAAAACTGCCGGTTGTTTTCGCTGAGAAAAAAACTGAGATTGATATTGGCCAGGACCTCCCAGGGGACCAGGTCAAAATAGGCTTCCGGCTCGGTATTCATGTCGAATATTTCCAGCATGGCGGCAAAATAGGAGGAGTGCTTGCGGGAGTACCGACCGCCTCCATATTCCTCCAATAATATCCGCGTCAGCATCGATTGCACTTCATTGGCCGCACCGCCCAATATGCGAGACAATTGACTCGCTTCCACCAATCCATCCAGCGAAGCGATGGCCAAAAGTCGGCAGTATCCCTCTTTGGTCATCTCATTGCGAAAATAGTAACTCTCCTGAGAAGGCGCCGGGTCGAGGTCTCTTGCAATGCGTTCCTTCAATCCGGAAACAACACTCAGGGGATGCAGAGATTTATGATTTAAGTGATCCATCTCCCAGGTCTGCCAGACAGACTCTATTTGGTTGCGAATTTTTAAAAGGTATGGAGAGTTTTCATTGGCATAATTATCCAGATCGTCGTACCAGAAAAGTTTCAGGCGGTTGATCCGGTAAAGAATTCGATGCACGCAAAGGAGGGATGAAGAGGAATGAGGAGCCCCCTCATCGAAAGCTTCGGAAAGAATTTCGTTCAGATCTTCCTCAAAGGACTCAACCCGTGAAGGGTCATCAGCGATTTTTTGGTCCAGGTTTTTAAGCTTTATAAGTTCATCAAATGTGTTTTCTATTTCCTGGTAATCAATTTTACAAATGGTGTCTTCGTTTCTTGTATTTAAATACATTTATCTCGGAATTTAATTAGAGGATGGTGG
>JAJFIL010000296.1 GCA_021774965.1 Alphaproteobacteria bacterium | reverse complement strand
GTCACCTCTTGTGAACAGATGCGAGAGATCGCCATGAGCAGCCCGTTCATGGTGGGCGGAGACATTGGCACCCGGCGCATGACGGAGCTCAATGAGCCTTTCATGCAGGCCTTACGAGGCGTCCCGGAAGGTGCCGCCGCTGCACCAGTTCCAAGCCAGCTTGGTTTCCATGTACTCTTTGTTTGCAATCGGCAAGGCGATGAAATGAACCTGCCCACGCGGGAAAGCATTGAGGATCAACTGTTCCAGCAACAGCTTTCCAGTAAGGCCCGTCGTCACCTGCGGGATCTGCGCCGGGATGCCTTGATCGAAATCCGGGAAGGCTTCGGGGGCTAGGCCATGGGCTTGCCTCCTCCTCCCCTGGCCCTGACCATGGGGGAGCCTGCCGGTATTGGCGGGGAGATCACTCTAAAGTCCTGGGTCGCGCGCAACGCGACAGGTTTGACTCCGTTTTTCGTTCTGGATAACCCGGCACGCCTACGGGCCCTTTGCGATGATCTTGATCTGGATGTACCCGTTCGCGAGATAGTCGACCCTACCGAAGCCCTCGCAGTTTTTGCAGATGCCTTGCCCGTGCTATCCATTGGCGAGGTCCCCCCAGTTCAGCTCGGCAAACCCGCCCCCACAACAGCGCAAGCGGTGCTCCGCTCCATTGATCAGGCCGTTGTTTTGGCTCGGGGGGGGCTTGCATCAGCTGTCGTCACAAACCCAATCCAGAAAGCCATACTCTATGGCGCCGGATTTTCCTTTCAGGGGCACACGGATTATCTGGCCAGCCTCTGTGAGGATAGCCCCCAGCCCGTCATGATGCTGGCAAGCGAGGTTTTGCGCGTGGTGCCCGTGACTGTGCACATTCCTTTGAGCAAAGTATCTGCCGCCCTCACCACAGACGCCATCATTGAGACAGGGCGCATCTCGGCAAGGGCACTGGCTCAGGATTTTAGCATTCCCAATCCAAGACTGGCAATCGCCGGGCTAAACCCCCACGCGGGCGAAGAAGGCGGCCTGGGCAAAGAAGATGCGAGCGTGATCGCCCCCGCCATAGCAGCACTTAACGCAGAAGGCATCACCGCCAGCGGTCCCTACCCTGCCGACAGTATGTTTCATGCCGTAGCGCGCAAGAAGTATGATGCCGCCTTGTGCATGTACCATGACCAGGCATTGATCCCCATAAAGACGATTGCCTTTGATAGTGCTGTAAACGTGACCCTTGGTCTTCCCTTTGTGCGCACTTCGCCGGACCATGGCACAGCGCTGGATATCGCGAACCAAGGCGTTGCCTCACCTGCAGGCCTGGTTGCCGCTTTGAAGATGGCAGCGGCGCATGCCACCTCACGAGCCAAATCGCGAGTCACCCCATGAGCAACCCGTCCGAGGATGGCCTTCCGCCTTTGCGCGAAGTCATCAAGGCTCATGATCTGGGGGCCAAGAAGAGCCTGGGGCAGAACTTCCTGCTGGACTTGAATCTTACGCGGAAAATTGCACGAGCCGCAGGAGACTTGAGCCAATGCACCGTGCTGGAAGTGGGCCCCGGCCCCGGCGGTCTCACCCGCGCGCTACTGATGGAAGGCGCGGCAAAGGTAATCGCCGTTGAACGAGATGCACGCTGTCTGCCCGCGCTGGCGGAAATATCAAAGGCCTATCCCGGGCGGCTGGAAGTCGTCGAAGGGGACGCGTTGGAGATTGATGCGGCAGCCCTCACCAAAGGCGCGCCCACCAAAATCGTAGCCAATCTGCCCTACAACGTGGGCACTGCGCTCCTTATACAATGGCTGGCGGGCCCTCCCGCCTGGCCACCGTTCTGGCAATCGCTCACCTTGATGTTCCAGAAAGAAGTCGCCCAGCGCATCGTCGCGGAACCGGGCTCCAAGGCCTATGGCCGCCTCGCGGTGCTGGCCCAATGGCGCAGCGCGCCGTATCTGGCCTTCGATGTGGCGCCCACTGCCTTTGTGCCGCCTCCAAAAGTCACCTCCTCCATCATCCATATTGAGCCCTGCGCTCCGCCGGAAGATGCTCCCTCCATCAAGACCTTGGAACGCGTCACCCAGGCAGCTTTTGGTCAACGGCGCAAGATGTTGCGCGCTGCCTTGAAACAACTCACGCCCAATCCGGAGCCCTTATTGGAGGCAGCCCAGATTGCCCCTACGGCACGGGCCGAAGAAGTGGACGTGGCGGGCTTTTGTCGCCTTGCGCGCAGCTTCGAGGGCGCTTAACGTCCAAGGCCAATTCTCAAAGCCAACCTCATTTTCCGGGAGAGCCCTCATGGCCATCTTGACCTTTCAGACCACCACCCATTTTGATCATGGTGCCATCAACAACCTGCCTGCCGTGCTCAAGGAATTGGGCCTCAAGCACCCGATGATCTGCACCGACAAGGGCATCGTGGCCGTGGGTATTCTGGATCAAGTGCGCGAAGCCATTGGCAACGAGTTTGAGATCACTGTCTTTGACGAAACCCCGGAGAACCCAACCGAAGCTGCCGTTCGCGATGGCGTGGAAAAATTCAAGTCCGCAGGCTGTGACGGGCTGATCGCCGTGGGCGGCGGCTCCGCCATGGATCTGGCCAAGGGCGTGGGTATCATGGAGGCTCAAGGCGGCCCCATGTCGAAACACGCACCCCTCGCCGGCGGCAAAATTGGGGTGATCAAGCCGCTGGTCGCCGTGCCCACCACGTCCGGCACGGGCAGTGAAGTATCAAGTGGCTCCGTGATCATCACCGACGAAGGCCAAAAGATCGTATTTGTGGGCAAGACCATTATTCCAAGTTTCGCCATTTGCGATCCGGACCTCACCCTTGGCTTACCGAAACACCTGACGGCGGCAACGGGCATGGATGCGGTCACGCACTGCATCGAAGCCTTCCTCACGCCACAAATTAATCCGCCTGCGGAGGGTGTTGCCCTTGATGGCCTGGAGCGCGCCGTGCGCATGGGATACCTCAAGCGCGCCGTGGCCGATGGTTCCGACAGGCAAGCCCGTTGGCACATGATGATGGCCTCCACCGAAGGCGCGCTGGCCTTCACCAAGGGACTGGGCGCTGTGCACGCCATGGCCCATGCCGCCGGACGTCTGCATGATTTACGCCTTCACCACGGCACGCTGAATGCTGTGATCCTGCCTGTGGTCTTGCGTTTCTCCGAAGGCGTGGACGAGGAAAAATACGCACGCCTGCGCCGCGCCATGGGCCTTGCCGAGAATGCAGACCTGGGTGACTTCATCGAAGGTCTGAACGCCGAGCTGGGCATTCCCAAAAACCTTGGCGAGATGGGCATCACGGCGGATTTGATTCCCGGCATGGTGGAGCACGCCCTCGGCGACGTTTGCCATTTCGGCGCGCACAAGAAGCCGACCGGCGACGAGTATGCTGCGCTTTATGAGACGGCAATGACGAAGTAATGCGCGCATCGCCTCATCGCCTCATCGCACCCGTAATGTCATTCAGTGTCAGGATGATTTGCAGTGCAATAACATGAGCCTATTGAGCCTCTTAAGGACGTTTGCGAATTCAGACCCGAAGCATTCTTGCATGCCCCGCCCCGGCAACGCTATGCTAGCTCCAGTTCAGTAGCATTGCGTAGCTGGGGAATTTGTAATGCGTACGACAGTGGCATCCATCGTGCTGGGATTGCCTTACATATTGGCCTTATCGCTGTTTGTGGTTTTCAGCGATGGCGGCACTGCGCAGGTCAACCCATTCGTCTGGCCCCTGTATCTTGGTGCCCTCGCCGGCGGCTATGCCGGTTTTGCCTTGTTACTGACCGATCGCGACCCCGGAACAAATCACTACGCCAGCGATTTTCTGGGCTCGTTCTGGCCATATCTCTGCATGATCGGAATTGTCGAAGCCGAGCCACGTTTCAGAAGCGCCTTTGATGTTCTCTGGGTAACGCGGATGGACGGACCCTTGCTGATCCAGACCCTTGGCCTGATGTGCATCCCCTGCGCGGTTACCTTCGCCACCCTGCAAATGATCCTGGACCCGGAACTGGGGCATGTGGAAGTGAACCTGTCGCCGCTACGGGCTTAAGCCTCCGCCTCCAGCACTTCCGCCTGAGCGCCGCGGTACCATTGCTGCATGGAGGGGAGCGACCACATCATCTCGCAATAGTCTGCAGCCGCCCCTTCGCATGTCACCCCGTAGGTGCGGAAGCGGGAGACCACCGGTGCATAGAATGCATCGGCAATGGAGAAGGCCCCGAACAGAAATGGTCCGCCGTCGCCAAACTCGTCACGGCAATCCTTGAAGATGTTTTGTATGCGGGCGATATTGACGCGGCATGCCTCGCTTGGCGTTGCTTCTTTCTCCTCAGAAAAATACATGGGCATCTCGTTGCGCAACGCGGCAAAGCCTGAATGCATCTCTGCGGTCACCGACCGAGCCACAGCGCGGGCGCGTGCATCCTCCGGCCACATGTGACGCTCCAGATATAAGTCTGCCAGATATTCGCAAATGCCGAGAGAGTCCCACACCGCATCGCCCTTATGCCAGAGCACCGGCACCCATCCTGCTGGAGTTCGCGCCGCTATAGTGGCGCGATCATCGGGCACATCAAGGCGCACATGATCCTCGGCAAAGGCAATGCCGTAATGGCTCAGCACCAGCCAGGGCCGCAAGGACCAGGAGGAAAGGTTCTTGTTTCCAATCAGCAGCGTCATATCAGGGGTGGTCATGGGGGCTCCACTTCTCGTTCTGTATATCTTCAAGTCATTCCGGGGCAGCGAAGCTGAACCCGGAATCTCTGACGCTCAGATCGCTGGTCGAGATTCCGGATATTTGCTCGCGCAAATTCCGGAATGACGAAAACTGAAAGCGGCATTACTCCTCGCGCAAGGAATTCACGAACTCGCTCAGTCCTGGTTGGCGGCGCAGTTTCAGGCGCTCAGCCTTCAGGATATCGCGGATCTGGCCAAAGGCTTTGTCCAGATCATCATTGACGATGACGTAGTCATATTCCGCCCAGTGGCTCATCTCGTCGGATGCCCGCGCCATGCGGCCCGCAACAACTTCGGGCGGATCTTCAGCGCGGCCTTTGAGCCGTGTTTCCAACTCAGCGCGTGACGGAGGTAAAATGAATACGCGAACGATATCGTGCTCAGCATTTTGCGCCAGTTGTTGGGAGCCCTGCCAGTCAATATCAAACAAAACATCGCGGCCCGTCTCAAGCGCTTCATCTACTGCCGCGCGCGGCGTGCCATAGAAATTGTCAAACACCTCGGCGTGCTCCAGGAACTCATTGTCCTTGACCATGCGGTCGTAATCATCTTTTGAGATGAAGAGGTAATCCACACCAGCCTGCTCGCTGGGCCTGGGTTTGCGTGTGGTGGCAGAGATGGAAAGCGTGATGTCATCATCTTCTGCGAGCAGACGGCGCGCAAGCGTGCTCTTGCCCGCCCCAGAGGGGGATGACAGTACAAACATCAATCCGCGGCGTGTGATTTCGTCAGACATGGTCATTCCAGATTTTGAATTTGTTCGCGCAACTGGTCGATCACGGCCTTAAGCTCCAGCCCGATTTGCGTGAGCTCGATGTCGCCCGCCTTCGAACACAAGGTATTGGCTTCGCGGTTAAATTCCTGCGCCAGGAAATCGAACTTGCGGCCTACAGGGCCGTCCGCAGCAATCAACTCGCGAGCAGCGGTGATATGGGCGCCAAGGCGGTCAATCTCCTCGCGCACATCTGCCTTGGTGGCCAGCAATGCTAGTTCC
>JAJFIL010000295.1 GCA_021774965.1 Alphaproteobacteria bacterium | reverse complement strand
CACCAAAAGATCCAATGCCAGATAGATGTCGGCGGCTTCAAGCAGTTCCATCAGTTTCGCTTCGCCGCTGTCTAGTCGAGGGCGCCAATCATCGAATTTCTCGATGACCTCTGGACCAACAAGCTCCTCCTCGCCTGCTCGCCGGGCAAGCAAAACACCGCACTCTTCAAAGGATTCGCGAATAGCGCAGGCCCCAAGAGATACCTGCTCGTCGCTGAGCCCCTCCGCGCCGTGAGATCGTCCCCGGATAGCCGGGTCTGCATCGCCAGGAGCTGCCTTGCCGCCAGGAAAGACAAGGGCACCTGAAGCAAAATCAATCTGATGATGGCGCACGACCATAAAGACTTCCATCTCTCCGGTGGGGCTGTCTCTCAACAGCAATACCGTTGCCGAAGGCACTGGAACTGGGTTTTCGCTCATGACGTTGATCTTCCGCGTTGGGAAACGAACACAGGATTGCGCATCTCAAGATTGCTGTTTCTTAAGGGTAATGCCGCATCATGCCTGCAGCGACAAGTGCTAACAATGCCGCGCCCGGATATTGGATATGCCTAGCAGCAACTATACTTTAACGAATGCGGACATCGACACGGCCCTTGCGCGCGGTGATTTTTATTGTGTGTTTCAACCACAAATCTGCCTGACGTCGGGTAAGGTCCTGGGAACTGAAGCATTGGCGCGCTGGCAACATCCAGATCATGGCGACATGCCCCGTGGCCTCTTTCTCTCTTACCTGCAACGTCAAGGGCGCATGCAGGAGCTCACCCAACATGTCTTCAACCAAACGCTTGCCGCCGCGTCACGTTGGCATAAGCAGGGCGAATGCTGGTTAGCGCACGTGAACTTAAGTGCTGATGATCTGAACTTCCCGGGCCTTGCCCAAGCGCTGGAAATCAACTTGCGCCGGCATAACCTTCCTGCTGGGGCCATACGTTTGGAGCTTAGCGAAAAAGACATGGGCCTTTTGAACGCGCAAGCCAAAGAGCGTTTGATCCGTCTGATCGATCTTGGATTTACTCTTGCGGTGCAAGGCCCTGCCCCCGTTCCTATGCGGGAAGATGATCTGTTGCCAATCGCTGAGTTTCAGCTTCGCGGCACGGCCCTTCTGGGCCTCGCTGAAGCCCTTTCCCTCACCCGCTCTGGTCGCTTGCTGGGCATATTGCGGGCAGCCAAACGACTTGGCCGACAAACGACAGCTATCGGGCTGGAGAAGATGCTTGATGTGCAAACGGCAAAGGCCCTGGGCTTTGATGCCGCGACAGGGTTTTCCCTTGCCCGGCCCATGCCCATTGATGAGTTGATGGTGTGGGCGCAGAACAGACGCCTGGCCCAAACCGCCAATGCGGAACAATCAGAACTTCAAGATGACAATGCGCAAAGTGCGTAATCAAGCAGCGCGCTGAGTTAGCTGAGCGATCAGGTAGTCCACGTCGTCACCCTCAATATCGGAATATTGCGTGAGGATGCGCTCCACCATGGTTTGGCGGAAATGCAGACGATCGCCCGTACTGCCATTTAGTTCTACATCCTCATAAACCTCTTTTGCGGTCTTGAGAATTGGAACAATCTTGGCACTGAGCCCGCCCCGTTCAACAATGGCCTGCACCCCAAGAGGTCCGCGGTCATTGATCAACTGGCGTGCATTCCTGGCCGAAAGACCAGAGAACGCTGCAAGAGCATTTTCAACAAAACGCATCTCACCAAGACACGCTGCCCGGATCAGCATTGATTGGTTCAATGCCCCATGGGAGTGGAGATCGTTGACGAGGCGCAAAACCTCCTCATCCGATGCCCATGCGGATAGACCAAGAATGGTCCGCTCCCGAGCGGATGCGGAAAGCTCTTCAGCAAGATCAGCGGGTAGTTGGTGGCGCTGAACAAGCGTTTCTCTGAGGCGCGAGGACACAACTTCTACCAAGCGGTCTGCAATGGTCAACGGCAGGTCGGATCGTTCCACAAGCCCCTGGCACATATCTTCGTCGCTGGCGAAGCGATCGACCACATGGTCGAACGCCCCTTCATCCAACTGCGCACCAGGGTTTTCAATCAGTGTACTGACGGCTTCGCGCACACCAAACTCAGCAACGGCCGATGCCACGGTGGGGGCAACTTCAGCCCGGCCAGCAACGGCAGTCTGCTTGGCGGGAGAGCCGCCACGTACAATATTCACCAGATCACCATCAGTGAGAACCGGGGAATCTTTCAAAATTGGCGCGGATACCGCATCAATATCCTCGGCCAGCTTCAACGCAACATCGTGCGGCAAATCCGGGAACTCGTTGACGGCTTCGGACAGCGCCACGCGGACTCTGTCCGCAACATCGACGGCCAATCGCTCAAGAATATTTACAGCGAGGGCGCGTTCCTTATCGGTCAACTCAGAAGAGGTTGCCGCAGAGGCAACCTTCGTTGCCATAGTGGCGCGAACATCATCGGAAGGATCGTCCAGTAGGCGAGCAACATCCACAGCGCTTAAACGACTCATCAATCTGTGCCTTTCACGGGTGGCTTTGTGTAATATCCATCGTATTGTCCTCCTCAAGAGTTAACGATTTATGCCCCAAATCCAGACAATTGCAGTAATGCTGCAATGCACCATAACGAAAGTGACTTTGCATGCTTGAAGGCATCCGCGTGATCGAGATGGCAACCTACATCGCAGCCCCCTCAGCGGGAGGAATGCTGGCTGATTGGGGTGCCGACGTGATCAAGATCGAAGCCCGCGAGGGTGATCCGATCCGGCATTTTTTCTCCACCATTGGCACCGATCTCGAAGGTAACCCCGTTTTTGATCTGGACAATCGTGGTAAACGCTCGGTGGCGCTCGATTTCTCCACCAAGGAAGGCGCAGATGCGGTTCATCGCTTGTTGGAAGGTGCGGATGTGTTTCTCACCAACCTGCGTCCCGGTAGCCTCAAGCGCGCGGGCCTTGATTGGGAAACCCTCCACAAACAGAACGAGAAGCTGATCTATGCCACCGTCACCGGCTATGGCATTGAGGGACCGGAGGCAGATCGCCCGGGCTTTGATATGGCGGCGTTCTGGTCCCGTGCAGGCGTGGGCCGACTGTTTGCGCCCAAGGGCGAAGACCCGGTACCGCTTCGCACCGCCTTTGGCGACCACGTAACAGGCCAAGCCACCGCAGCTGGGATTTGCGCGGCATTGGTAGAACGAGCCCGCACCAACAAAGGGCGGCTCGTGGAGACCTCCCTCCTCCGGACAGGCATCTACAGCCTAGGATCAGATATGGCCATCCAGCTCAAGTTCGGTCGCGTGGCCTCCACAAAACCACGGGAAGAAGCCATCAATCCGGTGAACAACTTCTTCAAGTCCAAGGACGGTTTCTGGATTTGTCTCATGCCGCGTCAGGGCAGCAAGGATTGGGCAAATGTCCTGCGCGCCATTGATCGCGAAGACCTGGCTGGTGACCCCAAGTTCGACAGCTCAAAATCCCGGCGCAAAAACGGCCCGGAGCTTGTGAGACTGATCGATGAGGCTTTCTCCAAGCGTGATCTCGAGGAATGGCACGCACGGCTGGATGCTGAACACCTTGTCTGGGCCCCGGTTCAAACGCCTGCACAAGTAGCCGAGGACCCGCAAGCCGAAGCAGCAGGAGCCTTTGTGCAGACACCGGATCACAGCGGCGGCATGTTCCGCGCGCCCGCCACACCTGTTCGGTTTCATGGTGCCGATGATGGGCCCAAAGGACCTTCGCCACATGTTGGTCAGCACACAGATGAAGTCTTGAAGGGTGCTGGATATAGCGACGATGAAATCACAGAACTGAAATCAAAATCTGTTGTGGGGCCGAAAGACGCCTAGACGCCATTGAAGATACTTGAGCGGTCATCTTCATCGCGCTGCCCAAAGGCTGCCGTTGGGTTCAGGGTTTGCAATAGCTCGATCACCTGCGGCGTCAGCATCATGGTCATGGACCCTGGAGCAGAGGCATGCCCCCTTGTTGGCGTAAAGCTCTGCACAGACCCCAAGGGCGTTGCTCTTCGCCCGGCAGGTCTTTGTTCCGCTGCAACTTGCTCAACCGCAGCCACTTGCGAGGCTGCTGCCGCAGCAGAAGCAGGTGCCTCGGGAAGCCCTGTTAAGTTTTGATAAACCTCAGATACCGTCCGGGCGCTGCCATCCTGATTATAGAAGATGCGCTGATTGGCATTGGCCGCCCGTGGGAACATGTCTGCGGCAATGGTCTCGGGATTTGTGTCCACTTCGCGAATAAGCCGCGTTGCACCGCCCTGCCCCATGAAATGGGCCACATAGGGCTCATTCTCGCGCAAGGGACGTCCAAGGGCTCTTTCAAGGCCCCGAGAAGCATCATTGGTCATCTCTCCGGCCATCAGGGACGAGGCACGGGCGTCATGGCGCAAGGCAAGAATTTCCTGCCGCTGGGCATCATCGGCAATTTGGTACCGGCCGTTTGCGTCTCGCTGAATAGCATCGGCATAGGCCCCAAACCCGTGAGTTCCGCCATGTTCCTTGAGGGTGGAAAGCCAAGTTTGCTCAATGAACTGGAAAGGGCCAGCCGCAGTGGAAGTGCTTGAACTTACATGGGTTCTCAGCCCGCTCTCCCGCGTGGCCGTGCGCACCAGATAGTCAAAATCAGCCCCTGTCCGCTGGCTCGCGCTGGCGATAGCGTTGATCACATTATTCTGCGAATGGGTGACAGACCCGATGCTCATGACTTTCCTCCTGCGCGGTAAGTCGCAAGGGCCATGCCAGTTTGGTTAAGGGTCGCGAAGAAATTAAACCTATGGGCGCGAACCTATGGGCGCTGGCCCAGGATTTCCTGCATGCGGGGGATACGCACCTCAAGCTCCGCATCTTCATAGGCCCGGCGGGCGCCAATATTCCAGACCGGCCCTGGCCAGGCAGGGTCTGTGGCAAAACGGGCGATCACATGGGCATGAAGCTGCGGCACCATATTGCCCAGCATGGCCACATTCATCTTGCTCGGGCTCAAGGCATTGGAGAGCCGTTCCGCGGCCACGCTCATTTCATGGAAAAATTGTGCCCGATCCTCATCTTCCAATTGAAAGACTTCTTGCTTGTTGGCGCGGCGCGGCACCAGCACCAGCCAGGGAAAACGGGCATCATTTTCCAGAAACACCGTACACAGAGGCCAGTCGACTACAATGGGGTTGGCCCCCAGTCGTGGATCAAGTTCAAACTCAGCCATGGTGGTCCCTCAGATGCAATCAAAGCCTTTGGAAGAATTAGCCTCTAATAAGATTTAGGAAGTCCCAAAACGGTCTGCCCAATAAAGTTCAAAATCATCTCAGTACTGACGGGTGCGATACGGGCGATCATCACTTCGCGGAAATATCGTTCCACATGATATTCCTTGGCGTATCCCATGCCGCCATGGGCGAGGATCGAGCGCTCGCAGGACTGGTACCCGGCTTCTGAGCCCAGTAGCTTGGCAGCATTCGCTTCGGCACCACAAGGCTGTTTGTTATCGTAAAGCCATGCGGCCTTCATGGCCATAAGCTCTGCTGCCTCAAGCTCCACCCAGGAACGGGCAAGCGGATGCTGCACCCCTTGATTTTGCCCGATGGGACGGCCAAAGATCACCCGCTCATTCGCATATTGCGCAGCCTTTTGTAGCGCTGCCTTGCCAATACCTACCGCTTCGATACCAAAGAGAATGCGCTCTGGATTAAGGCCATGGAGCAGATATTTAAAGCCCTGCCCCTCTTCACCCACCAGATGATCTGCAGGCACTTTCAAACCGTCGATAAACACCGTGTTGCACTCAACGGACTTGCGCCCCATCTTGGGGATCACTTGGGCATCCACAAAATCCCGATCCATGTCTGTGTAGAACAGGCTGAGGCCTTGGGTTGGTTTTTCGCACTGATCTCGCGGCGTGGTGCGGGCGATAAGCAATATCTTGTTTGCAGATTGTGCTGTCGTGGTCCAAATCTTCCGCCCACTGATGGCATAACCATTGCCAGTTTTCTCGGCCTTGGTTTCAAGGCTGGAGACGTCAAGACCGGAGTTGGGTTCGGTCACCCCAAAACACATGCGATCTTCGCCCTTGATGATGCGGGGCAGATAGGTCTCACGTTGTTCTTTACTGCCGAATACTGCTAGGGGCATGGGTCCGAAAAGGTTTACATGGATGGAAGAAGCCGCCTGATAGGCCCCGCCGCTTTGGGCCACAGTCTGCATCATGATGGCCGCCTCGGTAACGCCCAGGCCTGAGCCGCCAATTTCCTCCGGCATGGCAATGCCCAGCCAGCCGCCATCGGCCATGTCTTTGACGAATGCCTCCGGGAACACGCCGTCGGTATCGCGGGCTGCCCAATATTCATCATCGTATTTGGAGCAAACGCGGGTCACCGCATCGGCAATGGCCTGATGCTCTTCATTGGAGGCAAAGTCCATGGGAGTTCCTTAAAGCTGATCTTGTGACCACGTGGGATGTGAAGACTACAGGAAAACCGGCATTCCTTCATACAGGACATAAATGTAGCCCGCGTAGAGCGCAAGCAGCGCGAGGCCCTCTGGACGCCCCAATCGCCCTCTTGAAAGCAAAAAGGGCATCAGGATCAGCGCTGCCCCGGCCATCACCCAGATATCACGCTCCAGAAACTCCGGCGCAATATCAATGGGCCAGATCAGAGCCGGGATGCCCAGGACGATAAGAACATTGAAAATATTGCTCCCCAATATGCCGCCAATCACCAAATCCGAGTGACGACGGAGAGAGGCTGCAATCACTGCAGCCAACTCCGGAATAGATGTCCCGATGGCAACCATGGAAACCGCAATGGTACTTTCGGAGACATTCAGGCTACGAGCAATGTCAATTGCGCTATCAACCAGCAACTGGGAGCCAAAAATCAATGCGCCGATGCCCGCGCCTGTGACCAGCAAGTATCGTAATCCTCCACCAGCACGGGCCATATTGACGAAGTTGCGGTTGCGGCTGACTTCATCGTGCGCCTGGGCAGGCTGGACCAGGCGTTCCTGGAAAAAGGAAAACACAAGATAGCTCAGCAAGAACCCCAACAGGACAAAAGCCACTGACTGATCAATGGTTCCCCGATAGGCCAGGAAGATGAGAAACCCGGTCACGCCAAGAACAATAGATCCATCGCGATAGATCACTGCTCCTCGCGCCGGAATTGGGTAGATCAAAGCTCCGATGCCGAGAACCAAGAGGATGTTGGCAATGTTGCTGCCAATCACATTCCCCATGGCGATCGTATCCGCCCCTGTGGAGACCGCATTGATGGCAATGAACAGCTCAGGCGATGATGTGCCAAAGGCGATAACGACCAAGCCGATAAGCAAGGGCGAGACCCCAAGGGATTTCGCCAGGCCTACTGAGCCGCGTACAACAAACTCTCCGCCAACAAAGAGCAGGCCAAGACCCGCCAACAAATAGGCAACCGTCGGATATTCCATATTTCCCCCCGGAAAAACTGCGAGAGACAGAATAGACGTAATTACCAGAGATGGCGATTCCAAGGAGTAATTGAGGCAGGTAACTTTAACGGGAAGGCGAAAAACGCTGCGGTGCAAAGGGGATAAGCCCTGCAGGCACTTGGTCGCTTTGAATATATTCAGCAATTAGGGCGGCTGTGATAGGTGCCAACAAAATTCCGTTTCGATAGTGCCCGGTGGCAAGAGTGAGCCCCTCTATGTCTGATGGCCCCATGATCGGCAGGTTGTCCGGAGTGGCCGGGCGCAATCCGGCCCAGCTATCAATGATCTCCAGATCACCCAAAAATGGCACCACCGCTGCTGCCTTTGCCTTTTGTGCTTCCAGAGTGGGCTGATCCGTAGATAGGTCAAAACCTGTATCTTCTGTGGTCGCGCCGATGATGATGCGCCCATCCGCGCGGGGCACGATATAGACCCCCTGCCCCCAAACAACGCGGGTCAGCCGACCAGGATCAGATTGAAAGGCAATCATCTGTCCTTTGATCGGATGAACTTGGGGAACAATTTCTTGAGAGGATGGAAACGAGGTCGAGCTCCAACTTCCCGCACAAAGGATCACGTGATCCGCAGGAATTATCTCGCCTGCTACTTTCACCCCGACGGCGCGCGCGCTTTCCAACACAATGTCTTCAACGGGTGTGTTTTCGAAAAGCTCCCCACCTTCACGGCGAAGGGCCTCGCACAAGGCTGTGCCGAGTATGCGATTATCCACCTGCCCATCGTGAGCACTTAACAGACCCAGACGAGCATCTGGCGATACTTCTGGCTCAACCTCCGGCAATCGGGCTTTTTTGATGAGGCGCACGGGCTCGTCGAACTGGCGCAGATATTTCACCGTATCGCGGAGATGGTTTTCATGCTCCTGGCTTTGCGCCACGACCAGGGTCTCCCCCGGCAGGAATGCGATTCCATGCCCTGATGCAGTTTCAAGGTCAGAAGCAAAGCCCGGCCAGTCTTCCCGGCTTGCGCGCGCCAAGGCAAAGAATGTTTCCTGCCCCGGAGCCGTTTCCGCAGCGGCAGCAATCATGCCTGCCGCTGCCCAACTGGCTTGCCTGTTGGCGAGACCTTCTTCAAAGACCTGCACCTTGAAGCCAGCTTGGGCGAGACGCCAACCAATGGACAGGCCCATCACGCCTGCCCCGATGATCGCTACAGTTTTTGCTTCAGAAGTCATGGCATCTTGGTGAGGCTGATTGCGGGTTAGTGTCAAGACGCTTAAGGTCGCGGCTCTTCGCCTCTCCCACCTTTTTCCTTGAGGAACACCTGTGACCCAAACCGACCAACTACCGATGCTTTTACTTATGGGCAATGGCACCTGCGACCGCCGTTCCGTTATTGAGGCGGGCATGGAAAGTTCCTGGCGCATTGAAGAGTGGCGCCCTGAAGACAGTGAAGAACGCCTGGGCGAATTGCTACGGGTTGCGGATGCGGTGATCCCCGGCGGTGACGCGCTCCAAACCGGTGCGTTCTTCAGGGCCATCCGCAATGCTCCTAAACTGAAGTTCTTGCAATTGCCTTTCACCGGCTTTGAATGGCTGGATGTCTCAAGCCTGCCGGAGGGGTGCATTGCTGCCAATGCCTATGGCCATGAGATCGCCATGGCTGAATTTGTCATGGGGGCCATGTTGCAATGGGAAAAAGATTTCTTTGAGCTCGATAGCAGCTTTCGCAAAGGCAGCTGGAAATATCGCGCCGTGGGTGTGAACGATTTTGCCCAAGGCGAACTTGCTGGCAAGTCCATGGGCATTATCGGCTATGGTGCCATTGGCGCAGAGCTGGCCAAGCGCGCCCATGCCTTTGACATGCAAGTTCATGCGGTTAGCCGAACGGAAAGAGAATGCCCCGCCCCGCTTATGTCCTATGGCACCATGGATAAACTACCGGACCTTGTTGCGAGCAGCGACTATCTTGTTTTGACTTGTGCGCTGAACGATGAGACCCGCGGTCTCATTGGCACGGAAGAGTTTGCCCTGATGCGTGACGATGCAACGCTGGTGAATGTTGCACGCGGCGGTGTTGCTGATGAGGACGCTCTGTTTGCTGCTCTTAAAAACAAAACCATTCGCGGAGCCATCCTGGATGTCTGGTACGTCTACCCAAAAGGATATCCACCAAATCCGGAAACCGGCGGAGGCGCACCGTCGAAACATGATTTCGCATCCCTCGACAATGTAATCATGACACCCCATTGCTCTGCCAATACAGAGGGCTCGGACATTCGGCGTTATCTTGGGATCGCAACAAATCTTGATCTTGTTGCGACCGGTGAGCTGCCGGAGACCTATATCGGCACCGGAGCTGCGCCGCGCACATAAGCTCAATCACTAGCGCTTGCCGAATCTTTCCTTGGTTGCATAAATACGCGTGACTGCGGTGATGATGCACATGGTCCCGAAGATGATGCAAACGAAGGGAAAGCTTGCCGGAAAAATGCACATCAAGGACAGGGCCACAATTGTTTCTGTGCCCTCCGCCAATCCGCCAAGATAATAGAGCGACTTGCGACCGTTGATTTCGGTGGTCTCGCCGTACTTTGCCGCCAACATGGCAAAAGCGAGAAACGTGGCGCCGGTGCCCATGAAGGTCCACAATAGGAAGGCGCCATAGAGCGCCTCATCCGGGCGTGCCAGGCTAAGGCCAAAGACAATGCCAGCGTAGAATATGAAATCCAGAACAATGTCCAGATAGCCGCCGTAGTCCGTAAGGCGCGTGGCGCGAGCGACGGCTCCATCCAATCCATCTGACAATCTGTTGAGGGCAATGAGAAAAAGAGCCCAGCCATAATGCTGCATCGCAATCAAAGGAATCGCCGCCATTCCAATGACGAACCCGGCCCAGGTCACCGAATTGGCCGAGACCCGTGCCGCCACAAGGAGACTTGCCAGGCGTTTCAGCGGGGGATCTATGACGGGACGCAAGGCTGCATCGAACATGAATTAGACTTTCTCTGAACCAGAGCTATTTTGTTGTCATGAGGCCGGGTAAGGCGCAAGGTCGATCAAGCAAAAATCTCAAGGAAAGGATGCCCCAATGTTCTTCAGATTTATGCTCTCCAAACTTGGATTTCTTGCCATCGCAGCAAGCCTTTGCGTCATCGCTCCCAGTTCTGGTGCTTTTGCGCAGGCATCAGATGGTGCCTCTGATGCCGGGTCTGAGGAAGAGGCAACGCCAAGGCGCTGCATGCGCACAGCTGATGTTGATGACTTCCACGTCTTTGACCGCAATCACGTGCTTCTGATCGATCGGCGCGAAACCACGTTCCTTCTCGCGGAAATGCATCCAGGATGTTGGGATATTGCCCGCGCGCCCGGGATTGCTCTGCAGCACCGCACAAGCAACATTTGCCAGGGAGATACGGCCACCCTTTTGGTTATGAGAACCCTTCAAAGCACCAGCGAGAGGTGCCACGTCACCCGCATTACCGCCGTTGGCAGCATGTCAGAGGCAGAAGCGCTCATAGAAAACCAGGCCGAAGAAGGCGAAAACACTGAGTAAAACCCTCACATAACACAATCGTGTTTGGACAATTTCCTGTGATCTCCCATGCTGCGCGCTTAAGAGTATTGCAAGGGGCCAATTGCACTTTTCAGTTGGAGGGAATCTGAGGATGTTCGGTAAAGCTCAAAGCGGTCTGGCGGCAGGTTTCATTGCTGCTGCAATTCTTGTCGGCCCTCCTGCCTGGGCACAAAGTGATGTGGAGCGAAATTCTTGTCTTCGCTATGACCAAGTTGAAGCCATCCATCAGCTTAGCTCCAGCCACATAATTCTTGAGATCGAAGATGGTTCCACCCTCTATTTGATCCAGGTAAATGATCGTTGTTTTGGGGATGATCCACGCGCCAATATTTCGATCGAGCAAAGCAATAGAGATGGATGCGTGCGGACAACCGATAGCGTGAACTATGGTCGGCGCAGGTGTCACATCCAGGGGTTTTCACTGATTGAAAGCCAGGAACAGCTGGACGCTGCCGTAGCTCTCACGGACCAATAGAGCGCCTAGGACGGTTTAGTTTATCTCTGCTGATTTAGCTTGATAAGCGTTGACGCCAAATTCGAGGATCTCGATGGCTTCTCTTGTTGTGGCCGTAAGATCTCCCTGGCAATCATTGGCGTACCATTCCACTAGTGCTGGCCGAATGATCCCTGCTAATCCCGCCGCAATAAGACGTGACGACAAACTAGGCGTGAAATCTGCAAAATCCTCGTAGGTTACGTCTTCCTTCGACGGGCTCTCGTCCAATGCGCCATCCAATGCCAGTGCGATGGCAAATTCCCACTTGATGGAGATCATTCGATAATGCATGCGCAAAGTTGTTGACGTCTCAATGACTTTCCGGCTTTCAGAAAGCGCATCTTTATTGGCAACCCAACCTTCCGTGAAATTTAGAAAAACCTCTTTCACATCGGCGAAGGAAGCTGGTCGACCGCCTGTGTGCGCGCGGATCAATTCCCGAAAGGTGTTCAGGCGCTCAAGGTAAGGCGGGAAAACAACCGCTTCCTTGGTCGGAAAATACCGAAAGAAAGTCCGCCGCGAAACTCCAGCAGTCTCTGCAATTTCCTCGACTGTCACGTCATCGAAATCACGTGTCCTGAACAGCCCAAATGCCGCGTCAACAAGTTGCTGACGCGTGACTTCTTTTTTGGCGACCTGCTTGGTCGTCTGTGTCGCTATCTGATCCATATCCATCTAATGAACTGTGATTGCTATTAACTGTCAATTGCAGAGTTAGAGTAAAGTGAACCAACCCCTGACGGGAATGGTGAAGACAAACCCCGTCGGCACGATGAGGCCCTAAGGCGCAAGTTGGCTCTACAGTTCTCGCTTCGATGCTAGCCCAGTAACTCCCGTTACTCGCTGTGCCAGATTGACGCCCGCATGGCACCTGGTTGTGGTTTTACATTGCACACGCTTAACCACGCTGACAACAAGAGAGAATCCAATGCCCTCACTTGGGATCAAAAGCAGTCGGCGTCCAGATGCGACCGAGCGATAAAC
>JAJFIL010000294.1 GCA_021774965.1 Alphaproteobacteria bacterium | reverse complement strand
TTTCTGCTCTGGCGTCACGGGTGTGTGTGACAGTGGCGGCACCTGCGAGCGGGCGTTCGACCGGAGCTACGGGGTGTTTGTTTTCGGGCTCACGGTCGACGACCGGAAGCCCGATGGCACTTGCTGGGACGTCGGCTGCGGCGCGCCGGACCCCTACGTCAGCGTCACCGCCAACGGCGTCGAGCTGGGGATGACGGGAGTAGCCACCGACATCTACGCTGGCGCGTTCGACCCGCCCGCCCGTTTCGATTTCCTGGCACTTCGGTCAACGGCGCTGCGGGTGGACCTGTGGGACGCGGATGTGGCGGGTGACGATTGGGTTGGGGCCTGCGGGCTCGAACCCATCAACGCTGCCTTCCTGCGTAGCCGCAGCTCATCCTGCGACTTCGACGGCGGCAGCCTGGAAATCACCGTCGTGCCCCTGGCGCTGTGATGCCTCGTGCGGCGCGAGAATCGCGCCTACTGCCGCCGACACAGATGTTGGTCGCCGTCGTGTTCGTGGGGCCCTGGCGCCGGCAAGCTCTCGGGCTCTGGCGGAGGCTCCGTGAACTTCATCGTGCCCACCGGGACGACCGGCGCATGCTGGGTCCGCTCTACGACGACATGCAATCGCTGGGGAAGCCGATTCGCCGACCCGAGAGACAAGACAACAAGAGCGCCTCAAGAGCGTGGGTTGCCGCCGACACCGAAGAGCGCGAGCGCGCGGTCGATATCTCGCTCGGTGAGCCCTCGATACTCATCGGTCCGCACCTGGTGGCTCACGAATCGCGCGTCCATCGGCTCGTCATCGAGCACGACGAACTGCACGGCATCACGCCCGTCGAGCCAGAGCGCGATCTCGTCCGACCGGGTGCCAGCGGCGCAGATCGGTGTCGTGTTGTGCAACCTGCCTTGGAAGCCAGCGGTCCTCAGCTCTGCCAGCATGGCCGGCAGGTCCATGCGCTCGCGCCAGCTCGACGAAACCACGACGTGTGCGTGGCTCTCGCGGAGCAGGCGGTCGAGAGCCAGGACGCAGGGCCGGCTGCACTCGGCCTCGTCCCAGGGTACGAGGACCCCGTCGAAGTCGAGGAAGACGACTCGACGTGGCTTCGCGTCGGAACGCCTGCGGGCTTCGGCCATCTGCTCAGCCGTACCGCAGGCTGTGTAGCGCCTCGTCCACAGCCGCTGCGTAGTCGGGCAGCGCGGGGTAGGCGACCTGCGCCAGCGCCCCGTACCGCTCGGTGATCAGCGCGACGCGCGCGAGCTCCCCGAGGTCACTGTCGCGGATGTGCTCGGCGACGCGTCGGGGGTCGGTCCGACCGCGCTCCTCGAGGGAAACGAAGACGGGCCGTTCGCCGCCCTCGCCGGCGGCAGCGACAGCGAGCTCGACGTCGAAAACAGAGGGCCTCGGCTCTTCGCACTCGCTGAATGCTTCCGCGAAGCACTCCTCGGGGCACGTGTCCGATGGGCAGACGGTGTGCAGGTCGTCGAGCAGCGTCTCCCAGCCGTCCCGGTGGTGCGCGTAGACGACGATGACGTGCGGCGGTCCGCCCGGCTCTGTCGGCGGCAACAGGTAGTAGCCATGGGGGATGGCCTCGAACGCCGCGGCGCGCGCGCTTGGCGTGACGCGGCGGTGTTCAGCGGCGACCGCCGTGATCTCGGACCACGGGAGCAGCGCGAGCGGGTCGTCGGTGTGAGCTCGGCGACGCGGACGACTTTCGAGGGAGGCGTCGGACGTGCCCGCGACCTCGACGATATCTGGCACGAGCGCGAACGGGTGCTCCCAATCGGAGAACGAGCTCCACTGGTCTTGGAACGCCACGAGGTGCGCCGTCTCGGTGCCGCCAGCGCTCGGGCCCCGCAGCGCGCGACCGACCATCTGACGGAACAGGATCTCGCTCTGGGTGGGACGCGCGAGGAAGACGGTCTGGACGCACGGCAGGTCTACGCCCTCTGTGAGGATCTGGACGTTGACCAGCACCTCGAGCTCGCCCCGCCTCATGGCGGCGATGACCTCGGCGGTATCGCGGGCGCTCCCGTCGGGGCGGTAGTGCGCGACGTACTCCGCCCGAACGCCGCGCTCGCGGAGGTCGTGCGCCAGCAGCGCGGCGTGCCGCACGTTCACCGCGAACATGATGGTCTTACCGTACTTGCTCCGGTTGGCGACGTAGTGGTCCACGATGAGTCGGTTGCGGTCGGCGAGGTCACCGATGCGGGCGAGCCACTCCTCGCTCAGTTGACCGAAGCGCTCGAGGTGGGCCCTGTCTTGCTCGGTGGCGCCGTCCTCGACGGGCTCGCCTGTGGCGACGCAGACCAGGTGCGGTCGAGCGAGGGTGCGCCGCTCGACGAGGCGGCGCAGCGAGACCTGGTAGAGCACGCGATCGCCGAAGAGTCGGCTCAGGGTGGCGCGTTCGCGTGCCGCCGTGCGCGTGGGCGTCGCCGTGAGCCCGAGAACGCGCGACGGCGTGCCAGTGGCGGGGCCCTCGAGCAGCTTGCGGTACGTCCTGGCCGGCGCGTGGTGCGCTTCGTCCACGACGACGAAGAGCCGCGGGTCAGCGAGCAGAGCGTCGCGTACCTCTGGCCTGGCGGAGAGGCTGGCGACAGACGCGACGACGATGTGGTCGGCCGGGTCGATCTGCGTAGCCGCACAGTGACGGCCCGACACGACGCGAATCCGCAGGCGGTCGACGCCGGAGACAGTGACGGCGCAGCGCCGCAGCTCGCGCGCGGCCTGC
>JAJFIL010000293.1 GCA_021774965.1 Alphaproteobacteria bacterium | reverse complement strand
CGCAAGTCACTCTTGGCGACAGGTGCCGACTGCGCGGCCATGTAGTCGTGGATGGGCACACCACCATTGGAGAAGGGACAGAAATTTATCCAATCGCCACCATCGGTAACCCCCCCCAACACTTGGCGTATCACGGCGAAGACACTCAGCTTATTCTGGGCAAGAACAATATCATCCGGGAACATGTCACCATGAACCCGGGCACGGTTCAGGGTCGGGGCAAGACCACCATCGGCGACAATGGTCTTTTTATGGCCTCCAGCCATGTGGCGCATGATTGCGACGTTGGCAATGACGTTATCTTTGCCAACAATGCCTCATTGGGCGGACATGTGCAGATTGGTGACTTTGTGTTTCTGGGCGGTCTCTCTGCTGTGCACCAATATACGCGCATTGGGCGTTACTCCTTTATTGGCGGTGCTGCAGCGGTGGAAGGGGATCTCATTCCCTATGGCTCCTGCATGGGCAATCGCGCGACCCTTGGGGGGCTCAATATTGTCGGCATGCGTCGGCGCAAGTTGGACCGTAAAACCATCCACGGGCTGCGTGCCGCTTACCGCATGTTGTTTGCTCAGGAAGGCACGATGCAGGAACGGCTGGATGATGTGACCGAGCTGTTCAAGGAATTTGCAGAGGTGATGGAGATCGTTGACTTCATCCGGGCTGAATCCAACCGGCCTTTGCTGACCCCAAAAATCGAACGCAATAACTAGGCGCGATCCCATGACAGCGCCTCTGCCAAAACTCGCCATCATCGCCGGGGGCGGTACTTTGCCGCTCAAACTCGCTGAGGTTTGTCAGGAGACCGCGCGTCCCTATGTGATTGTTGCCCTCAAAGGCTGGGCCGATGATGCGGTCAATGCGCACCCTCATCAATGGTGCCACCTGGGCGAAACCGGCGGGTTGATCAAGTTCCTCAAACAAGAATCCGTGCGCGAAGTGGTGTTGGTGGGAAATGTCCAGCGCCCGGATTTCAAATCTATTCGCATCGATTGGGGCGGCGCTAAGCTGCTGCCCAAAATCCTGTTGGCTGCGCGCCACGGGGATGATGCCTTGCTGCGAGTATTAGTGGATAGTTTTGAGGCGGAAGGTTTTAAGGTCGTAGGCGCTCACGATGTGATGGAGGCGCTTCTTATTGAACGCGGATCCTTGGGCACCATCTCCCCTGACGAAGAAGCCGCCGCGGATATTGAAAAGGCTCGCGCCGTGGTTAGGGCCATGGGCGCATTGGACATCGGTCAGGGCGCTGTGGTCGCCAATGGTCTGGTGCTGGCCGTGGAAGCAGCAGAAGGCACGGACGCCATGCTGGAGCGCGTTGCGGGCCTGCGCGCAGAAATCCGCGGCAGTGAAGATATCCGCGCGGGCGTTCTCTTGAAGATGCCAAAGCCAATTCAGGAAAGGCGCATTGATCTTCCCACCATCGGTCAGAAGACATTGATTGGTGCAGCAGCAGCCGGGCTCAAGGGCGTTGCCGTTGCTGCAGAAGGTGCCCTCGTCATCGATCGCGAAGCGGTGGCCACCTTGGCGGATAAGCTGGGGCTGTTTGTGGTGGGCATCGGCGAAAGCATTGACCAATGAGTGAGGCGGCAGCCTCAGCAGCAGGAACCACTCGTGTTCCCAAGGTCATGATCGTGGTTGGCGAGCCGTCAGGTGATCTGCTTGGCGGACAAATCATGGCGGCGTTGGACGAACTCACCCACGGTCAGGTCAAGATCTTCGGCGTTGGCGGGGACACCATGGCGGAGCAGGGGATGGAAAGCCTTTTTTCCATCAAGGACACTTCGCTCATGGGCTTTGTGGAAGTGTTGCCCAAGATCCCGCTTTTGCTGCGGCGCATCTCTGAGGTGGTGGACTATGCCATTCTGACCCAACCGGACGCAGTGGTGCTGATCGATGCGCCAGACTTCACCCACCGTGTGGCCAAGCAACTCAAAAAGCGCGCGCCCAACATCACCTCCATAAAATATGTAGCGCCCCAGGTTTGGGCGCTGCGCCCCAAGCGTGCTGAAACACTGGCCAGTATCATGGATCACCTTCTGGTCCTGTTGCCCTTCGAGCCTCCATTCTTTGAGAAATACGGACTGAGCACGCGCTTTGTCGGCCATCCTGTTGTGGAGCGGGTGGAGAGCGGGGACGGGGCAGGTTTTCGCCAGCGCCACAATATACCCATTGATGTGCCGGTGTTGGCGGTTTTGCCCGGCAGCCGGGGCAGCGAAGTGAAACACATGTTGCCGGTCTTTGAGGAAGCAGCATTGCTGCTCAAAGAGCAAATCAAGAACCTGCATACCGTCATTGTCACCATGGACCATGTGGCGCAAGCCGTGGCAGCGCAAACCACCAGATGGCCGACGCCCATTACCGTGGTGGATCAACGCGAAAAGCTGGACGGCTTTGCTGCCTCCAATGCGGCCTTTGCAGCCTCGGGCACCGTCTCAACGGAACTTGCCCTGGCAAGGGTTCCTATGGTCATTGGGTACAAGATGGGGAAGTTCACATACACGATCTTCAGTAGACTGATTGATGTCCCGTTCATGACGCTGATCAATCTGATCAAAAAACAAGCCATCATCCCGGAATATGCCCAAGATGATTGTACGGCTGAGGAATTGGCACAAGAGATGGCACGATTGCTGAACGACCCTGAAGCGGCAACGCGTCAGGTGGCAGGGTGTCAAAGCGCGCTTGAGGACATGGGCCTGGGGGCAACGCCCCCTTCGGTGCGCGCAAGCCAGGCCATACTGGATATTATTGGCACTGCTGCCGAATAGAATTTGTTCAGAGAACCGTAAGTCCCAAAACGACAGCTGCGACCACGCCAATCAGCGCGAGATGTATAAGAACAGCTCGGATGACCAACTGACGCATGGGCACGGGATTATCATTGGCAGGCCGTGTGGTGCCGCGGCGAGGCAAACGGAACACCTTCCTCAGCTTTTGGCTGGGGGTCTCGTGTCCTTCATGCTGAGGTCCCCGGTGGGGATTATTTGCCTGCATGATCTCTCGTTCAAGAATTGCGCGTCACCTGGCACGGCAACGCGCAATTATCTCTTAGGAGCCGCGTTCACTCATCTGCTTATAATCACGGGCTTCGGGGCCGGTGTAAAGCTGCCGTGGGCGACCGATCTTCTGGTTCGGATCATCGATCATCTCGCTCCATTGCGCAATCCAGCCCACGGTGCGGGCCAGGGCAAAGAGCACGGTGAACATGGAGGTGGGGAAGCCAAGCGCCCGCATGGTGATGCCGGAATAGAAATCAACATTCGGGTAAAGCTTCTTCTCCACGAAATAAGGATCGCTGAGAGCAATTCTCTCAAGCTCCATGGCCACATGCAAAAGTGGATCATCGGTGATGCCCAATTCGTCCAGCACTTCGTGTGCGGTGGCCTGCATGACCTTGGCGCGTGGGTCGTAGTTCTTATAGACCCGGTGTCCAAAGCCCATGAGGCGGAATGGATCATCCTTATCCTTGGCTCTGGCGATATATTCGGGAATGCGGTCTACGGTTCCAATTTCCGTCAGCATGTTGAGGGCTGCTTCATTGGCGCCGCCGTGAGCAGGGCCCCAGAGACAGGCAATGCCGGCGGAAACGCAAGCAAAAGGATTTGCGCCCGAGGAGCCTGCCAAACGCACCGTCGAGGTGGAGGCGTTCTGTTCGTGGTCGGCCTGAAGGATCATCAAACGGTCCATGGCACGGGCCAGAACCGGGTTGATCTTGTAGTCTTCCGCAGGAACCGCAAAACACATGCGCAGGAAGTTTTCTGAATAGCCCAGATCATTGCGCGGATAAACGAAAGGCTGTCCGGAGGAATACTTGAACGCCATCGCAGCGAGTGTTGGCATCTTCGCAATCATGCGGTAGCTCGCCACCATGCGCTGGTAAGGATCATTGATGTCGAGACTGTCGTGATAAAATGCCGACAGGGCGCCAACCACACCCACCATAATGGCCATGGGGTGCGCATCGCGCCGGAACCCGGAGAAGAAGTTCTTCAGCTGCTCGTGCACCATGGTGTGATAGGTGATGGCGCTTTCAAACTCTTTCATTTCCGTTGGGTTTGGCAGCTCGCCATAGAGCAACAGGTAAGAGGCTTCCATGAAGTTGCCGTGCTCGGCAATCTGCTCAATAGGGTAGCCGCGATAAAGCAACGTGCCTACGTCACCATCGATATAGGTGATGGTGGATTCACAGCTGGCGGTGGAGGTAAAGCCCGGGTCATAGGTGAACTTGCCGGTCTGGGCGTAAAGCTTGCGGACGTCGATAACTTCGGGGCCGATGGTACCTTTCAGCGTGGGTAGCTCAACATCAACACCGTCGACATTTAGGGATGATGCGCCGGATTTCTCACCTGGTTTCACGTGGGTTCGCATGATGGACCTCTCTAGTTTTTCGTTTTTAGCGGCGCGCGCTGCCAATTTATGGTCCGCGCTATACATGCCCGCTTCGAATTTGTTGTCTTTACTATACCGCAAAATGCTGCACTGCGTCATCAATTCCAACGCGAATTCGTGCAACAAAATGAACTTAAAGTCTTAAGTTTCTTGATCTGCCATGCGGGCAAGGGATTCAGCCCGCCCCAGAGCATAAAGAACGTCAAAAATACCCGGAGATTTAGTTTTACCAGCACAAGAAGCTCGGATGGGTTGTGCCACCTTGCCAAACCCCAGGTCCTTTTCCTCCGCAAAACGGCGAATTTCGGTCTCGATGGCTTCCAGCGTCCAGTCGCTCTCCTCAGGCAGGGCGGCCGCGAGGGAAGCTGCCACATCGGCCAACACGGGAAGGCTGCTCTCGTTGAGCATCTTGGCCGCTTTGGGCTCGATGGGAATAGGCCGCGGGGCAAGCAGAAAGTCTGCGCCCTCGATGATGTCGCGCAAGGTGCTCGCTCGCTCGGACAGGCTGGCGAGCCCCCGGCGCACGCGGGCGTCTTCGTCCGTCGACAGGCTCCAGCCATAGTCCTTGGCGGCCAGAGCCAGCAGGTCTGACATCAGCGCGTCTTCGCCTTCTGCCCGAGACAGATGCGCGCGCATGTAATGGGTGTTCACATGGTTCAGCTTGTCAAAGTCAAAGCGGGAGGCGGCCTTGTTGATGCCTTTAAGATCAAACCATTCGATGGCCTGTGCAGGGGAGATAATCTCTTCGTCCCCATGGCTCCAGCCGAGACGCAGGAGATAGTTCCGCATGGCATCGGAGAGATATCCCATATCCCGATATTCACG
>JAJFIL010000292.1 GCA_021774965.1 Alphaproteobacteria bacterium | reverse complement strand
ACCCACATGTCGAATGTTTTAGGCAGCCTCAGTCCCGCCAAGAAAATTGTAGAGATCGCCCACGCCCGCGGCATTCCCGTGATGTTCGATGGTTCCCAATCCGCCGTGCACACAATTGTGGATGTGCAGGATCTGGATTGTGATTTCTTCGTCTTCACCGGGCACAAGCTTTATGGCCCCACGGGGATCGGTGTTCTTTATGGCAAGGCCGAGCACCTCGCCGCCATGAAGCCCTATCGCGGGGGCGGGGAAATGATCCGTTCGGTGACCATGGACGAGGTTACTTACGCAGAAGCTCCGGCAAAGTTCGAGGCCGGCACGCCGCCTATTCTAGAAGCTATTGGTTTGGGGGCTGCCATTGACTACGTCAACATGCTGGGCCGAGAAGCAATCCACGCCCATGAGGCGGATCTGCTGTCTTACGCCACGGCGCAATTATCAGAGCTAAACTGGATGCGCATTTTCGGCACAGCAAAGGGCAAAGGCTCGATCATCTCTTTTGCGATCGAAGGCGCGCACGCCCACGATGTGGCCACCATTATCGATCAGACCGGCGTGGCCGTGCGGGCAGGCCAGCACTGCGCGGAGCCGCTGATGAGTTTTCTGGGCATTCATTCCACAGCGCGAGCATCTTTTGCGCTCTATAATACCCGGGATGAAGTGGACGTATTTGTTGAGGCGCTGCACAAGGCGCGAGGACTTTTGAGTTGACCATGGATCAAACAGCATTAACCCCCGAACGGCTTGATCAGCTCACTGATCAGTTGGTGACCGCCATCAAGACTGTGTTCGATCCGGAAATCCCGGTGGATATCTATGAGCTCGGGCTGATTTACAAGATCGACGTGAGTGATGACATGGATGTCGCCGTGGAGATGACCCTCACCGCGCCGGGCTGCCCCGTCGCCGGAGAAATGCCAGGCTGGGTCGCCGACGCCATCCGCACCGTCCCCGGCATACGCGAAGTGGCTGTGGAATTGGTCTTCGAGCCGCCCTGGGACGTCTCCCGCATGTCGGACGAAGCGCGACTAGAACTGAATATGTTTTGAGGCCCCCACGCGGGGGCGGGCGTTGTTTTGGAACTGAGTGTGTTGATGCATGATTGAGCGTATTCGAAATGCATGTGTGTTGGTTGCCCTGTCGATGGTGTTTTCGGCGGGGAGTGCGTGGGGGTGTGTTGCGTTGATCCCATCAGATAATCCACCTTGGGGCGGCCCAAGAGGGCCAATTCCGTTGCAAGATAATGTCTATCTGGTACGTGCAACCGTCTATGCTATCGGCTTATCTCAAGAAGATTGCGATCGAGCGCAAGTATTGGCGACATGCATGAGTGAGACAGAATTTGAGACTGTGGATTTTGAGTCAATTTCCGAAGAGCGGAAAAACTGGTTCATCGAACATGGTGATGCAAACACATTGACACATTTTGAGGTACTCGAAACCATCAACGGTGATCCAGTTCAAGAGATGTTCAGCGTGCTTGGGTGGGGTCGGTTACCTCCTGAGGAGGATTGGTTGGAACGACGGATTTCGTGGGTCGCAGAGCATCCTGATACATATGCCCAAGGCGATGAAGGAGTGCATCGGGGGTGGGGGTCTCAAGGCTGGCCACTTGGTGATTGGGCTAGGTTTGATCATTGTGGAATGGCACCCAATGTATTTTTTGAATCAGGAGCATCATACCTGATTTTTGAAGATCAATTCCGCAAAGGCATGGGGCCTTCTTACGCATCAGCGGAACGAATCAACACGCTTGATGACGATTGGTTGACCTTTGTACGTAGCGAGTTTGCGCGATTTCAGTCTTATGGAGTACCCAATGACTAACCCAAGATCAAAAGTCGTAACCCTTACTGATGCCGCAGCAGTGCGCGTCAAGGAGATCATGTCTGATGCGGACAACGCATACATCGCTGTGCGCGTTGGCGTGAAGAACGGCGGCTGCGCGGGCATGGAATACACCATGGATTATGCCACCGAGAAGGCTCCCCTCGATGAAGAGGTGGAGGACAACGGCGTGCGCATTCTTATCGATCCTGCGGCGGTGTTGTTCCTGCTGGGCTCGGAGCTGGACTATGTGGTGGACAAGCTCTCGGCCAAGTTCGTGTTCAACAATCCCAACCAGACAGACGCCTGCGGCTGTGGCGAGAGCGTGAACATCACGCCTGCGGCTTCCATTTGATACCTACAATCAGTCATTCCGGGGCGAACGCATCGTTCGAACCCGGAATCTCTGGATCTCGACTTGCTGCTCGAGATTCCGGATAATCGCTTTCGCGATTTCCGGAATGACGGGTAGTGTCGGTGCTTAGTTTGCGACGACCGAAAGCCCCCATGGCCATATCCCCTCAGTTCAAGGAATACCTCGCCGAGCTCTTCGAGCCCGTGGCCCCCATCACCGTACGCGGCATGTTTGGGGGGGCCGGGGTATTCAAGGAAACCTCTAAGGGCCGGGTCATGTTTGCTCTTGTGATCCAGGAAGTGATCTATCTTAAAACAGGCCCGGAGAACGTCGCGGACTATGAGGAACTGGGCCTTGAGCCCTTTTCCTATGACGCCAAAGGGAAGCCTCGTGCCATCAAAACCCTGCGCCAGATGCCGGAGGTCTGCCACGATGATTCGGACACTCTCAAACAATGGGCCATGAAGGCCATTGATGCAGCCGTGGCAGCGAAGAAGTAATTGCGGTTTTGTCATTCCGGGGCGAACAAAGTTCGAACCCGGAATCTCGCTGCTCCAGATTCCAGGTTCTTTGCTCTGCAAAGCCCCGGAATGACGATTTTGTATGATAGATGAGGTTGTAGTATCGTCCCCTCTCCCCTCGGAAGAGGGTGAGGCGAAGCCTCGGGTGAGGGGTGGATGGTGCAGCGGAAACGAAACCTACTTCCCTTTAAACTCCGCAGGGCGCTTCTCCAGAAACGCCAGCACACCTTCGGCGCAATCGCTCGTGCGGCCCGCGTCACGCTGAGCCATTCGTTCGGCGTGGAGTTGTTCTGCGTAGGAGTTATCCCAGGTTTGGGCAAAGAGCTGCCGGGCCATACGGTAAGCTTGGGTGGGTCCCTTGGAAAGCTTGCCCGCCAGAGCCATGGCCTCTGACAACGCTGTGCCGTCGTCTACAACGCGATTGATCAGACCCCATTCCAGGGCGGTTTCTGCGGGAAGTTTTTCTGGCAATAGAGATAGCTCGAACGCCCGCCGCGCGCCGATGAGGCGGGGCAGCAGGTACGTCGAGCCGCCATCGGGCACCAGGCCAATGCGGGCAAAGGCTTGCAAGAAATAAGACGACTTCTCCGCAATCACTACGTCAGCTGAGATGGCAAAGCTCATGCCCACCCCTGCGGCCACGCCATTGACGGCACTGATAAAGGGCATGGGCAGGTTATGGAGCTTCATCAGGAATGGATGATAGTGGGTTTCCAGCAATTCACCGGCGTCCCGGCTCATGCGGTCGCTGCGATCTTCGCCCCCGACATCGCCGCCCGCAAGATTGGCGCCTGCGCAAAAGCCGCGTCCTTCGCCGGTCATCACCAGCGCGCGTGCCGCTGATCCCCCAACCTCATCCATGGCGGCGTTGAGCTCATCCAGCATGGGCGGGGAGACGGCATTGAGCACGCCGGGATCATTGAGCATAAGGAGTGCTACGCCATCAGTGATGTCCAGTTTGATTTTGTCGAAGGCCATGTAAAGTTCCTCTAAATCGATATGGTTTTCTATTTACCTTTGAAGTTCGCGTCGCGTTTTTGCAGGAAGGCGCTCACGCCCTCAACGAAATCTTCCGTGTCTCCCAAAATGCGTTGATAGTCCCGCTCCAGATCAAGCTGGTCGGACAATGAGTTGTCTTCGGACGCATCCAGGATTTTCTTGATGTAGCCAAAAGCCTTTGTCGGCCCTTTGGCAAGTTGCGCGGCAAGGGCCTGGGCTTCCGCCATCAGTTGATCATCCTCGACCGCCTTCCAGATCAGGCCCCATTCTTCGGCTTGTTCTGCATAAAGACGATCCCCCAGCAAAGCCAGCGCGCGAGAACGCGCCCGGCCCAAGAGGCGCGGCATATACCAGGTGCAGCCCACGTCTGGTACCAGACCCAGTTTGGGTCCGAAGACCTGAACGAAATAGGCAGACTTGCTCGCGATCACAATATCGGCGGATAGGGCAAAGCCCACGCCGCCGCCTGCGGTCACGCCATTGACGGCAGAGATCACAGGTTTTTCCAGCGCCGCAATTTCCCGGGCCATTGGATTGAACCCTACGTCCATGGAATAGGCAACGCCTTCGCCAACGCTTGAGCCCTCGGGCGCGGTTGAGCCTGCGGCCAGGTCTGCGCCAGATGAAAATGCGCGCCCTGCACCGGTCAGGATCAAAACTCGCGCTTCGTCGTTCGCAGCCACTTGGCCCACGGCGGCGCGAGTGTCCTCGATCAATTGAGGATTAAAAGCGTTCAGAGCGTCAGGACGGTTCAGGGTAAGGGTGGCTACACCCTCCTCAATGGTCAGTTCTACAGTTTCAAAGGACATAGGACCTCTCGCCATAAATCAATGGCGGGGAGCATAAACCTCATAAAGGCGATGTCCAGATGTCCCTAAGGTAAGGCGGTAGCCAGAACGTAAGGGCAGCGGTTGGGTTATCAGGGAAGAAGGGCCTTATGCAGCGCTACTGGCTGCAAGCTCCACTTCGCCGAGAACGCGATTGCGTCCGGCATTCTTGGCAGCATAGAGGCAGGAATCTGCGCGTTCGACAAGTTCGGGCAGGGTCTCGCCGGGCCGGAATTCAGCCACGCCCAAGGAAAGGGTGATGGTGCCCAGGGACTCGCCGGTGGACCGTTTCACAACCTTTTTGGACTCAACCAAAGAGCGGATCTGCTCGCCCACGACCAAAGCTTTTGCCAATTCCGTATTAGGCAGGATCACCGCGAACTCTTCACCGCCATAGCGGGCAGCCATGTCTTTGCCTTTTACGGTTTGTGTCAGGCAATGGGCGACCAGTTTTAGAACCTGATCGCCGGTCTGGTGACCGAAGGTATCGTTAAATATTTTGAACTTGTCGATATCGCCAATAAGAAGCGACATGGGCGTGCCGTCCGTCAGTGAAGTTCCCTGACTGCTCAACAGGTTTTCGTCAAAGGCCCGGCGATTGGCAATGCCGGTTAGCTGATCGGTCAAGCTCTCTGTACGGATTGTTTTCAGGTTTGTTCGCAAGGAGTTCACTTCGTCGGTGGATTCTGCAAGGCGGGATTCAAGCTCCCGGCTGCGCTCTTCCATTGATTGGGTTGCAGTGACCAGTTCCTCGATCATCGCCTGCATGGCTGCAGGGTCGGTGGCCTTGTCCAACTGATCAGAAACACCGCTCAAAGTTTCGCCATACTCGGTTGTGTTTTTGCCGGCATCTTCCAGACTTTTGCTCATCTGTTTCATGGTCGCGCTCATGCGCTGGCCCATTTCGTTCACAGCATCGGCATAGCTGTCATCTTCGGCGAGGGTGTCGCTGAAATTCTGCATATCCATGCTGGTGACGCGGTCGCCCTTGGCAAGGGCTTCGTCCACTGATGCTGTGAGTTCGTCATTGGTGCCGGCGGCATAGGTGAACCAAACCTCAAAATTGTCTGGATTGGCGGCTACTCTGTTTCGCGCCATATGCGCAAATGCGGCCTCTGCCAGCTTCAATGATTCTTCGAAAGAGTAAGAATAACTCAAGGCCAGTCCCCATAAATATCTGCTTTGCGTGGCCAGCTCCCACCAGAGGCCCCACGCAAGAATTCCAATAGATAAGTGATACTCCCGAAATTCGAAACATCCTGTAAACGAGCGGGAAGAAATTGTTGGTTTTCCTTGTGAGATTCGGCGGAAGGCTGATAAATTATCAGGAATATTTCCCGTGGGTGTTGAGCGGGCAGCAAAACTGGACGAGGAACGTGAAATGACGGTTACAGACGGAGCAGGGGCAGACACCCAGGCGCAGATAGAACGCATGCACGCATTGCTAGAAACCCAGCGGAAGGCGGGCATAAAAAACGGGCCCCCATCCTATGAGACGCGAATTGAGCGCCTGGATCGTCTGATCGGCCTTTTGGTGGATCATAAGGATGAGATTTGTGAAACCCTGTCCAAGGATTTTGGTCATCGCAATTCCCTGCAGTCGATTTTGGGCGATATCGCCGACGGCATCGGTTGCGCCAAATATGCCAAAGCGAACCTCAAGAAATGGATGAAGCCCTCCAAGCGTCATGCAGAAAAGCCATTTGGTCTTTTCGGGGCCAAAGCCGAAGTGCGGTATCAGCCAAAGGGCGTTATCGGCATTATCAGTCCGTGGAATTTCCCCGTGGGGCTTACGTTTAATCCGTTGGCGCAAGTTTTGGCGGCGGGCAACAGCGCCCTCATCAAGCCATCAGAATTCAGCCCGGCAACGTCGGAGTTGATGGAACGCATGCTGCGAACCGCTTTTGACGAAGAGGTTGTCGCCGTCATCCCGGGTGGCGCAGAAGTGGGTGAGGCGTTCTCAAAACTTGCTTTCGACCATCTGGTGTTTACCGGCGCCACCGGCGTTGCGCGTCATGTGATGCGGGCGGCATCTGAAAACCTTGTTCCCGTCACGCTGGAGCTGGGCGGAAAATCGCCCGTGATCATCGGCAAGGGCGCGGACATGGAATTGGCCGCAAACCGCGTCATGTTCGGCAAGACCTTGAACGCCGGACAAATCTGCCTCGCGCCGGATTATGTGTTGGTTGCGGAAGGGGAGACGGAAAACTTTGTGAAGGCCGCAACCAAAGCGGTCACCACCATGTATCCGACCCTCAAGGACAATCCGGATTATACCTCCGTGGTCAATCAACGCCACTATGAGCGGCTGAACAGCTATGTGGATGATGCCAAGGCCAAGGGTGCCGACGTGGTGGAAATCAATCCCGCCAATGAGGATTTCTCTCAGCAGCCTCACCACAAAATTCCGCCGACGCTCGTGGTCGATCCAGGCGAAGATACCAAGATCATGCAGGACGAGATCTTTGGTCCCTTGCTGCCGGTGAAAACCATGAAGTCTACATCCGATGCCATCAACTATATCAACGCCAATGATCGGCCATTGGGGCTTTATTATTTCGGCGATGATGAGGACGAGCGCGAAGAGGTTCTTCGCATGACCACTTCAGGGGGCGTTACGCTAAACGATGTGATCTTCCACGTCAGCCAACACGATATGCCGTTCGGCGGTATCGGCCCAGCAGGCATGGGATCTTATCACGGCGAAGAAGGCTTCCGCGAGTTCTCTCATGCGCGTTCGGTCTACAAACAGATCGGCAAGCCGTTTGGTAAGGACCTGCTGGCCATGATCCGTCCGCCATATAATGAGAAAGCCGAGAAGCAATTCAACGCGCAGGTAAAGCGGTAACAGATCCAACAAGATCAACAATGAAAAGCCCCGGTCAATTGGCCGGGGCTTTTTTGCGCCTACCGCGTGCCCATTATTGCGTGCCCATCACCGCGTACCAAGGCGCCGGATATGGCCAGGGGTGTAGCGATCTTCGTCCAACTCCTCAGCAAAGAAGTTGATGGGGCCTTCCTCGTTCAAGAGACCACCGATGAGGTAGCGTCCGTTGTTGAGGTCATAGGAAATTCCCGCAACGCCAACACAGGCTGGCACTTCGTAGGCCACGGTGGCATAGCCTTCCTGAAGGCGCCACAGCTCGCCCCGGCTGTCATAAATCTCAGCCTGAATGATGCTGCCAGTGTCTTCATCGATATAGAACACGCGGCGTCCATAGGTGTGCCGCGCATCATCGCGTAAGGATGCTTCCAGAACCCAGACCCGGTGCAATTCATAGCGCATCAAGTCAGGGTTCAAGTGAGGCATCTGGGCGATGTCCTCATAGCTGTTTTCCGGAGATCCCAGGCGATAGGAATTATAAGGAATATAGGCTTCCTGCTTGCCCACCACGCGCCAGGTATAGCGGTCAGGTGCACCGTTAAAGCCGCCGAAACTATCCGCCGTGCTCATGCCGTCAGAATTTGTGCCCGGATTGTCATAGGCAATATCCGGGGCGCGGCGAACGCGGCGCGTGCCGGGAGAATAAGACCAGGCCTGACGCGAGCCCTCGCGCATGTTCAGGGTCTCATGAACCAGGATCACACTTCCTGCCACGCGTGCGGGGCCGACAGTGTGAAGGATATAGAGCGCTGCAATGTTATCGAGCTCATTTGCATCGGTGATGTTGGGGTCAGACCAAGTGATAATGGCGTCATCTTGCGCACTGTATGGAACGAATGAGCCGGAGCGCGTGGGTATGATCGCTGCAAACTGGCGGGTAATCTTGTGCGGCAAATATCCGCGCATATGGGACCAGATCACTTCAAGTCCACTGGACGGAATGGGGAAAGGGCGACCATGTATGGCATGGAGCACACCATTGCCGTCTTCTTCCAGCTCTCCGGTCAGGGCGTTATTCGCGATGCTGTCATAAACCCATTCCGGCGTCGCGCAGGTGCGATGGGAAGGATAAATGTCCATGCGATAGGTTTCAGGCCAGGCGCGGAACATGGCGCGAGAAACACCGCTGAGGCGTTCGCTGTGCTGGTCCTGATTTTCTGCGGTGATGGAGAACAGGGGCGCTTCATCTGCAAACGGATCAATGTGGTGCATGCCCGGCTCCCAACCAGCGGGCGGGGTCCGTAAGCCGCCATCCCACGCAGGAATGGTGCCGTCCGCATTGCCAGCGCGCTCCGCGCCCATGGGCGTTAAGTCCTGTCCCAGGCGTGCAGCTACTTCCGGCGGCACTGCTGCAAAGGATGAAATGGATTGAAACAGCGTCAGCGTGGCTGCTGCGCTCAAAATAGTTCTAACCCGCATGAATATCTCCCTCGTCTTAGTTCCCCGCCAAAGGTCACCAAGCCCGCTTCAGTCATCAGGGGCCAATGATGCACGATCAGGCACAATTAGGCCAGTGATCTGGCGACATTGTGGCCAGATCGAGATTGAACGGGGTCTAACGGGAAATTGACCTATGCCAATGCGCCTTGGCTTGGAAGCAGATTTCCTACTCTCCTGGAAGTAAACTCCACTCACTGATTGCTGCAGGAGGGATTGTTTATGTTCTCCGTAAAAAAGACATTCATTCTACTTATTACGATATTTCTTGGGATGACACTTGTCGTCGACACGGCATTTGCGCAACGCCGTGCTCCTGTTGAAGAAGAAGAGGAATCAAGAGACCGGGTCGAACGGGCTACCCCGCGCCCTCGTGTTACGCCTCCCGGTGATGCACCATCGCGGGCCACGACATCGCCTCGCCGTGCTATCCCCAACGCAAGAACCCAGTACGATGGCATTGCGCAACCATCGCTTACTTGGGTTGTGACCGGCCTGTTCCAGGAAGCAGATCAATCGGAGTGGTCGGAAGTTACAATTACTGAACCCTACGTGATGCCATTTCGTTGGGGTACGGATTATGATGCAGCCGAGTTCGGCGATTGGCGGTTGGTACGCGTGAGTGGCCAGCATCGGTGGAATGCCGACCCGGATGCTCACGGCACCCAGATTGCAACGGGTGTTGCGGGCCCCGCGCCGTACGGCCAGTTTCAAATTGATCTCGCGGATTATCTACCTGCAGAGCGGCCTGAGGAAACAATCATCTATCATTTTGAGGTGGTCGCGAGAGAGACCTCTTCCGATGGACCTATTCAGGGAGATAGCCCCGGATCATCGAGCGGAAATTATAAACCGGTGACAAGTGATGTGGGGCCATGGTCACAGCCTGTTGTGATTACTTATTTGGGAACGGGCACTCAATTTGACTTTGATGAGGTTTACACGCGAGTAGAACTGGTCTTGGACGGAATAGTTCTCATTGAGGATCAATATGGTCCGGGGCAGGAGGAATATTACATTACCGGATTGGTGCAGGAGCTCTTTAAGAACTGCGCCGACTATGACGCTTCCGATTGTGCCTTCACAACACCGGGCGAGCAGTACCAGTTCGGGGCAGACGTGGGTTCTGGATTTGACTGCGATGATGGAGGGGCCTATTTCAGGTGCCTCAATCCACCATCACAGGCGAGTTATGGTTCGGAATATTATGAAACCACGCGGTGGAGCTTTAACCTGACAGCTGCACCCCGGCAGTTTCTCTTTGCCGTTTCAATGGTTGAGGAAGACGGCGGTGGTTCGCTGAACGACTGGGCTGGCGGCTTTGATGAGTTTGCTGACATGCTGGAGTATGGCGATATCCTTGAGATGAACCAGAGTGAGCTGGAAGATTTTCTTGAGGACAACGCCACGGAAATCGTTGGCTATGCCGCAGATGCCATTCAGGTGGCTGTCACGATTGCAGCAGAGGGCGCTGCTGCTGCAACAGGTATCGGCATTGCAGTTGTCGCGGTTGTTGAAGCGGTCTCGCAGATCGTGGCGGATATGGAGGACGACTATTATGGAACTCAGGTCGGCACATTGATGCTGTTGAACAATAGCGTTGATGAGATCCACCAGCTTCCAGGTCACACGCAAGGTGGATCCTACATCGCAAACCAGCAGTCACTACGATTCTACGGCGCACGGGGGGCCAGTCAGGCCGGTAGTTTCGACGGCATTGTCGAAATTACTTTCCACTGGGAGTTCCATGACAGGGAGCTGAACTAACCCTGCCAGGTGTCCAGCCTAATCCAAGCCGCGCAACAAGAAGGCTGGAAGCTCTTCGCGGGCCGGTTTGACTTGCTCAACCTTGCCGCCCCGGCGGGAACGATCCCGGCCAGATTTCTCATTCCGGGAGCTCGAGTTGCCAGAATTATTAGAGCGCGGCTGCCGTGCCGGCTTTTGAGCCGATCTTTCAGCAGGTTTTTCAGCACGCTCTGACCTGGTCTCGGACTTGGCCTCGGATTTAGCCGTAGGCTTTGTCTCTGTCTCTGCTTTTGGCTCGGAAGAGGTTTCTGCTGTGGCAGCTTCGCTCTGATTGCCTTCACTACGGTCCCGGCGACCACGGCCACGACCACCGCGACGACGTCTGCCGCGCGGGCGTTCTTCGCCATCATTTGTTTCAGGTGTTGAGGCAGTGGTTTCCGCTGAAGATGCCTCGGCAGTTTCCGCCGTTGATTGATCAGCAGGTTTTTCTTCGGCGCTGGCTTCAGCGGTCTCAGAACGCCCTCTGCGCGCACCGCCTCTGCCGCCACGACCACCGCGCGTGCTGCGTCCGCCACGGCCTCGACCACCGGCTGGGCGCTCTTCAACGGCAGCCTTGTCATCGTCGCCCTCATCGGCGGCGGCAACGCCGTCGAGCTCAATGAGATCAATTTTCTTTTTGAGCAATGCTTCGATGTCCACAAGATACTTGCGATCTTCGGGGCTGACGATGGTGTAGGCGTGACCGGATTTACCAGCCCGGCCCGTGCGACCAATGCGGTGCACATAATCTTCGGGGTGCGTGGGCACATCAAAATTGAAAACGTGTGTTACGTCCGGGATATCCAATCCGCGCGCGGCCACGTCCGAGGCCACCAGCAATTCCACATCACCGCTTTTGAAGCTGGCAAGGGTCTTGGTGCGCGTGCCTTGGTCCAGATCACCGTGAATGGCGGCGGTGTTAAAGCCATGTTTGCGCAAAGACCGCTCCAGCGTATCCACATCGCGTTTGCGATTGCAGAAGATGATGGCGTTCTTCACGTCGTTTTCTTTGAGCAGGCGGCGCAAGACATCGCGTTTTTTCATCCGGTCACAGCGGACAGCTTCCTGCGTGATGCTTTCCGCAGCCGTTGCCTGGCGCGCCACTTCAACGCGGGCAGGGGCGAACAGAAACTCATCCGTGATCTTCTGAATAGGCGGCGGCATGGTGGCAGAGAAGAACAAGGTCTGACGGGTAAACGGTAACAGACCAAAGATGCGTTCCAGATCTGGGATAAAGCCCATGTCCAGCATGCGGTCGGCTTCGTCCACCACAAAGACTTCAATGCCGGAAAGCAAAAGCTTGCCGCGCTCAAATTGATCCAGCAGGCGGCCCGGTGTTGCAATCAACACGTCCACGCCGCGGTCCAGCAATTTGTTCTGCTCAACGAACGATACGCCGCCGATCAACAAGGCCATGGTCAGCTTGTGGTACTTGCCATAGATCTCAAAATTTTCTGCGATCTGCGCTGCCAACTCACGAGTTGGCGTTACGATCAGCGACCGGGGCATGCGCGCCTTGGCGCGGCCCTGGGAAAGAATTTCGATCATGGGAAGCGTAAACGAGGCGGTCTTGCCGGTGCCGGTTTGGGCGATGCCCAACACGTCTTTACCCATCAGGACATGAGGGATGGCTTCCGCCTGGATTGGTGTGGGCTCATTGTAACCAGCATCACCAATAGCTTTCAGAACCTTGTCGCCAAGGCCGAGGTCTTCGAATGTCATTTAAACTCGCGTTTTTAGTTTCGACGGTATGCTACAAGGGGATACTCAAAAGCCTCGCACATTCGCGACTTTCAAGAGCACCCGCGCCATCTCTTCATCGGCTAATAGCCGGAAGATGGGGGTTGCCCCCTAACCGCCGCGCCCATCGCGACGGGCTCCTTCTGCGCCGCAACATAAGGATTCGCGGCCCCAAGTCAATTCTAGGGGTTAAGAGGGGTGATAAATGGCGGAAATGAGGGGTTTTGGAGGGG
>JAJFIL010000291.1 GCA_021774965.1 Alphaproteobacteria bacterium | reverse complement strand
TCGAGATTTTATCTCGCCGTTAAAAAATTTTTGCAGATCGACGGGCCGCAACGGGCTGGAGCTTTCGCGTTCTATGCGTTTTTCGCTTTGTTTCCTTTTATCATTCTTTTAGTCACCAGTGCTTCGCTTTTAATCGACCAGAGCAAAGCTGAAGAAAAGGTGATTGCTTTCATAGAAAGCTATATTCCGATCAGCGGAGCAATGCAGCATTACATATTCGATACCGTTGGGGGAGTGGTGAGCGCACGCGGGCAGGCCGGTGTGATTGCCATTTTCATGTTGGTTTGGGCGACCATCCAATTTTTTTCAACGCTCATCTTCACGACCAACCGCGCCTGGGGCACCAAGGTCGGAAACTGGTGGCGTCTGCCGCTAAAAAGCCTGTCACTGCTGGGCATCATGATGGGCGCTGTGCTTGTGGGAATCGCCGTGCCCATGATTATGCGAATGGTTCAGGATTGGCTCTTTCCTGCCCAGGAGTTTCAATTCTGGTATGGCGTATTGAATTTTTTCATCCCGCTGTTTGTTGTCTTTATAAGCGTGGGTCTGTTTTACAAATTGGCTCCCCGGCGCCCCACAAAGTTTTCCGAGGTGTGGATCGCGGCTCTCTGCACCACCGCTCTACTGAGGGCGGGAGAAACCCTGTTTGTGATTTATCTGGAGCGTTTTGCCACATTGAATGCAGTCTATGGGGCGTTTGGCGGGATCATGGCCTTGCTGCTTTGGATTTATGTGTCCGGGTGTATTTTTATTTTCGGTGCCTGTCTTTGCGCCGCCCAGGCTGAAATTCTCGTAGATCGAGCCAACGCGGTTGAAACGTAAAATAAGAACTATTTAAAAGCCTTAGGGGGACAATAAAAAATTCATTCTCCAAGCAGAGCTTGTTTCAAATCTTCCGAGACCGGATGAGCACCCATCCACTGTTCGAGCAAACCCTTCATCAAGCCCGATCCTGGGTCTTTAAATAAAAGCTTATCGTTTAGAAATAAACTTGTTGGTTTCCCCGGTAAGTACATAAATGTTAATACGTCACCTTCATCCAGATTAGAAAACCCTTTTTTGAATCGGCGGAAAGCTTTACCTGTGACCTCTGATTCGATGGTCTCCCGCCAGACATCCGGCATTTTGTCGGGAAGCATGGAAGTCAAAATTTCAATGCGTATGACAACAGGAAATTCCAGATTATTAATAGAAGCAATCGGTGGGTCATCATCGGTAAGGTATAAAGCGCATCGATACACATCGACAAAGTTGTAGGAGCGAACTCCCGATGCATGGTGAGACCAGGTGAGATTTTTTAATTTCAATTCTGGAGGCGGGCTGGCATTCGCAATCGCGGGGGCAAACCCTCCCAAAAAAATAACCGCAAGGGGTATCACTCGAATGAAAAAAGAAAATTGCCTATTATTTTTCGCAGTCATAACTGGTTTTCTAAAAGAATCTGTGAGGGAACTGGAAACGAGTCCACATAGTATTTAATCCATGGGAACACAGATGCTAATCAGGGTCAAAAAAATCAAGATTCTATGGAGCCAAAGAAATTAAGGAAACAAGATTTGTTTAAGGACACCGTCGATGCGCCCGAATTTCAAACCTGAATTTCGTTGGCTCCCGATTTTAAATAATCTTCGAGGGAAGCTTTGTGGCAGGTGAGAACGATGATCTGCCGGGAGTGGGCGAATTTTTTGAGCATTTCGATCACCCGGATTTTCCTCGGATCGTCGAAATTGACCAGCACGTCGTCCATGATGATGGGTAAGGGTTCCGAGCGGGATTCGTATTCCTCGATCAATCCCAGGCGCATGGCGAGATACAGTTGCTCGCGGGTTCCCCGGCTCATCTCGGTGACCTTTTTTCGATCACCAGTTCTATTTTCAATCAGAATTTCGTCCTCGCCGATGGGCTTTAATATTCGCGGGTACTTTCCTTCCGTGATGCCTGAAAAAATGGTTTCCGCCTCCTTCAAAACTCCAGGCTGGCGTGTTTTTTCATACTGGTTTTTAGCGGCATTCAACATGAACAGGGCGATTTTTGCTTTGCACCATTCTTCGGCGCACTCTTTTAGATTTTGTTTTTTGATTTCCAGCGTTTCCTGTTGGATCAATAATTCCTCATTGGACGCGAGTTGTTGCAATTTGTTTCGTGTCTCGCCGATGGTTTCATGCAATTGATTTTTTTCCGTATCCAGTTTTTTTAATTGTGCAGACGCCAGATCGATTGCCTCTTGCAGAGAATTTGAACTTTCAAAGATGCGGTTTTTTGAAGGCTCCGCTTCATCGTTGAAGGTTTCGGCCTTTTCGATAATTTGTTCGAGAGAGTGGTCCGTTTCTTTCAATTGGCTATTAAGTTTTTCGATTTTAAAATTCTGTTGCTGGATTTGTTTCTCGATCTGATCTTTATTTTGTTGATCGCTCTTCGCCTGATTGAACAAGTCACCGATGATTTTGATATTGGTGGGGGGATGATCGCGCAACGATTGGTCGGGAATGAAGGGGCTTAATTCACTTATTCGCTGATTAATATTTCCCTCAAACTGTAACATTTCCTGCATGCGTGCCTTAAGCTCGGCCTTCTGAGAAATTTTGCCCTGGATTGCTTTAAGGGTGTTTGCCATTTCCTGCGCCATTAAGGGTTCCAGCTTTTCGTTGAATTCAATCTCCTTCAACCAGGCGCTCCATTCAAGATTTTTTCGACTATGTGCCAACTGCGCCTGATCCAGTTTTTCCTCCAGTTTTTTTTCGAGGAGATCTTCTTTAATGAAATCTCTTCGCCCTTCCACTGATTTCCAGAAAATAAAAATGCCGAAAATCAAATAAATAATACTGGCGGCCTATAACGGGATATTGAGTTCGATCGAGCACCAGGCCGCACCTGCCAGCCCGAGGGAGGAATGGGAGGCTTCAATGAATTTTAACCACAAAGGAATATTCGAGCCTTTGGATTGTTCTTCCGCCTTTTTATCCTGATGATTCGCCAGTTGGTCCTCGGCGCGTATCACTCCTTGTCGTAAATCCTCAAAGGCCTTGAGATAAGATCTGACTTGATCGCTTTGACTGCGATTGAACTCAAAAATTTTTACTTTGTCCT
>JAJFIL010000030.1 GCA_021774965.1 Alphaproteobacteria bacterium | reverse complement strand
TGTTCAGGTTGGGTACGATGTACTGGGTGGGGGTCCGTGCCGGAATACGGTCTCATAAGGACCTGGAATCTAACGGCCTCCCACCCAACCCCAATATGACACAGATCCAAGACACAGGAGTCTAGATTCAACCAGTTTGTTGTAAAACCAGTAGAATCCAAGCCATGCGACCTGTCTACAAATCTAAACCGGACAGTAGTGGATCAAGTCCGGGAATGACCAGGCTATTCAATTTAAAAATCTCATCGCCCCAAATACATCCGGGCGCGGGGTCGCGCCCCATGGTGATATCCACCATGAATGAGCCAATGCGCTCCGCCGAGAAATGTTCCCGATAGAACGCCCGGCCCTTGGCGGCCACCTCCCGGCGCATGGCATCATCCGCGTTAAACGCCAAAGCCTTGGCGGCGAGATCATCCTTATCGCTAAAGAACGCCAACATGTCGTCGGCGAAGAATTTCTGTAGACCACTTGTCGCGCTGACGAATGCCAATATGCCATTGGCCATAAGCTGCGCGATACGGTCGGAGGAATAAAGCGGCCAGCCTTCATATCGGTTCAGCGATAGTCCCATCTTGGAGGCCTCCAGCATGTCCTCATAGGCTCGGCCCCAGATCGCTTCGCGCCCATGCATGCCGAAGGAGGCAAAGCGCATGTCTTTGCCTTCAAACGCCTCGTGTAGCTCCTTGACCAGCGTATAGCGGGTGTCTGTCACATTGCCGACACCGCAGAAGATAAGATCCCAGTCAAAGTCGGTGCGCGTCGAATTATCATGATCTTCCACCGCCGGGTCGGTCGCGTTGGGAATGTAGGCCACCAGATTTGTTGGTGACAGGAACTGCTTTAAGGGCTCGCCGGAGGTGGTCACAAAAATCGCATCCACAAAGCCGATGCGGTGCTTGATCTTGGCTACATTGCTCTCATCGAACAGCGGGTCCACATTGCGCAGGCCAATACGCAGACCGGGGACGATCTTCCGGGTCTCTGCAAGTGTCTCATTGGCGATGATGTCCGCATGCCCTACCAGCAGCATCTCGGGGCGAAAATTTTCCACCATTTCAAGCAGGCGCCGATTGGCCGCAGCCCGGCCCAGGGGTTTGAGCCGCAGAGGGGCATCGAACGTGGCAATGTCACGATCCGAGAAGACCTCTACCTTGTAATTGGCCCGGATCAGCCCATTGAAGATGGTCCGTTCCGGACTTACCCGGACGCGGCCATAATGGCGGATCTGCATATTATCGACTTGAAGAATGCGCATAGGCTCTGTTTTGGCTAATGTTTGCCCTCAGGGCAAGGCAGCTTTCACCAAAGGGTAAGTTTCGCCCTTGCAAAGGGGCCAACCTCTTGCCAAGGGTAAGGGGCGTTGAGCAATGTGGACTTGCTTCACAGGGCTAATACTCAGGCACGGAGAATTGCGTCTTGACCGAGAAGGTCTTTGTCATCGGATTTCAGAAAACCGGCACCACTTCCATGGGGGCGGCGCTGGAGATCCTTGGCTATCAACTTGGCGGCGGCTTCCGGGTTAATCACCCGCGCGGGGTGCCCATCCCTCTGCCGATCACTCAGGACAAGCTGGCCACTGCCGCACGCGGATTTGCACTACGCGCTGATGCCTTCGAGGATAATCCCTGGCCCATCGTTTTCCGTGAGATGGACGCGGCCTTTCCAGGCTCAAAGTTCATCCTCACCCGGAGAGACCCCGGCAGTTGGATCGACAGCATGAAGCGGCACTTCGGCGAGCATGCTAATCCCATGCGCACATTCATTTATGGCAACGGCAGCCCGGTGGGAAATGAAACGCAATACGTCTGCCGCTATCAACGGCACATTGATGAGGTGATGGCGCACTTTGTGGACCGCCCAGGGGACTTGCTGATCCTCAATCTGGAAAGTGCTAGCTGGCTTGACCTCTGTGGTTTCTTGAACAAGCCGATGCCAAGCGAGCCCTTCCCCCACAGAAACCGCGCCGAAGAACGCGAAGGCATGGTCGGCCAGATCGTGGATGCGGTGGGCAAGCTGTTCTCCAAAGACCCAACCAAGAGCCCTTAAATTCATGCGGCTCCTGTTCATCACATCCAACCGCCTCGGGGACGCCATCCTTTCAACGGGTCTTCTTGGCTACTACATCAAGCAACATCCGGGCGCCGAGGTTACCGTTGTATGCGGCAAGGTTCCCGCCCCTCTGTTTCGCAACATTCCCGAAGTTGTCGAGATTATTGCGGTTGCAAAAGAACCGTTCGCTGCCCACTGGCTCAAACTATATGGACGCCTCTTCGGCAACAAATGGGATCTGATGGTGGATCTCCGCCACGTGGGCATGTTCCGGTTTCTTCCGGCGGCAAAGCGTGTGCTCGGCGGTGTGCCAAATTTTCGGGGTCACAAGCTGGAAGAGTTCGCTGCATTGATCGGTAGTGCCCAGGTGCCAGCGCCTGTAATCTCATTGGGCGCGGAAGCTATCGCCACTGCGAAAACTCTGATCCCGGAAAACGAAATCAACACCCCCATTATAGCCTTGGGTGCCACCACCGGGCCCAAACGCAAACGCTGGCGACCGGAAAACTATGCTGCCGTGATGGCAGCTCTGACCGAGCCAACAGGCATTTTGCCCGGCGCACGGATCGCCGTCATCGGCGCCCCCAATGAGCGCGAACAGGCAGACCCAATCATCAAGCTACTTCCCGCGAGCCGCACCCTTAACCTTGTAGGGACCACCGACGTTTTGACCGGCGCTGCCGTCGTGAGCCACTGCGCGCTTTATGTGGGAGCGGATTCAGGCCTTATGCATCTGGCGGCGACCATGGATGTTCCTACCTTGGGTCTGTTTGGCGAACATGGTGTGCCGCAGACCTATCGCCCGTGGGGAACTCACACCGCCCATGTTCACCGCCGCAATCCCAATTGGGACGTTAACGATAAGCCCAGTGCCATGGACGGGATCTCAGCTGCCGAGGTCATTGCCGCGGCTGAGGAATTGGTCCGCCGGGCCGGGGTTTCGGGGAAACACGAAAGCGAGGCGTGAGCCCACTTATGGCACCCGCCTATCGAACCCATGCACAAAGCGAAATGGTGTGAGAAAAATGGTGCCGGATGGGGGACTCGAACTCCCGACCTACCGCTTACAAGGCGGTTGCTCTACCAACTGAGCTAATCCGGCGTGGGCGGTGTCATAACCTATTCGGAATGCGCAATCCAGTAAGAAAATGAAGGGGCCAGTAGGAAAATGAAGTGGGCGCCCTAAACCACTAGCGGATGGCGATAGACCCCGTGCGGGCCGTGTTCCCCCAGCTCGATGGTCTCACAAATGGTTGCCCCCATGCGCGAGGCAAGTCGGATAGATGGGGCATTTTTCGGATCGATATAGCTGACAAGGGTGTCTGCCCCCAGCTCATCAAAAGCATAGTTACGTGCGGCAAGGGCTGCCTCCATAGCATAGCCTTTGCCTTGCGCAGCTTTGGTCAGCCAGTAGCCCAGCTCAAGTTCGGGCCAGCCTTCGGGCTCCCAAAGGCCTACGCAGCCGACCAGCTCGCCGGAGGCAAGCTCTTCAACGGCCCAAAACCCAAAGCCCTTAAGAGACCAATGGCCAACCACAGCCGCAAAATGACGCCATGCCTTGTCGCGGCTCATCTGCCCGCCCACAAAACGCGCCAATTCTTCGTCTGCGTAGTATGCGGCATAGGCTTGGAAATCCGATTCCCGCCAGAGGCGCATCAATAATCGTTCTGTCTTGAACTCTGCAGATTTTGTCATGGTCCCTCCTCACACGCTGGCTCGCGTGCTCGCTCACATAGCTATCCGGGCTTACATAACTTGCGCGCGGCAGGGTGGCTATCCGTGGATCATGCATAGTGGCCATCTTGATACGCATGAGTAATACTGTTATCATGCATATATGAATTGGGAAGATCTTCGACTATTCGATGCTGCCGCCTCCTCCGGCAGCCTCTCTGCCGGGGCTCGGGCGCTTGGCCTGAGCCAGCCGCAGATGAGCCGACGCCTGCGCGATTTGGAAGCGGAAGTGGGTGCCCGCCTGTTTGACCGCACACCACAAGGCCTCCGCCCCACCGGCGCCGGGGCCAAGCTCATCCCCCTGGCCGAAGAAATGCGCAAAGCAGCAGAAGTGATCGCCCGGGCAAAACCGGATCTTGCCACCCGCAATCAGTCGGTGGTTCGCATTTCCATCGATGAAATTCGCGAGAGCTTTCTGACCCAGCATCTGGATGAACTGCTCAGCCCCCTTGAAGATATTGAGGTGGAAATTTTCTCTGGCCACGAACACCTGGACCATGAATCCCGCAAGACGGATATTCAGATCCGCTCCTGCCTGCCCGACAGCGAAACCCTGATCGCCAAGCGCTTGGGCCAGACGGGCTATGCCCTCTACGCCTCAAAAACCTTTGCGGACCGACACAATTGCCTATCGCCTCAAACGAAACTTGAACACCTGCCCTGGATCGGCATATCGCCGGACCACCTTTGGTATCCGTTGCAAAGAAAATGGCTCCTGGATTTTTTCCAAACGCCCTCGGCACTCCGCTGCAATAACATGACAGCGATCATGAATGCCGTTCGCTCCGGCGCAGGCATGGCGCTTCTTCCCTGTTTTATGGCGGAGAGCGACAGCAACCTTGTAAGACTTTCCGGGTCCGAGCCTTTAATGCAGACCGTGGAATACCTCGTGGTGCACCGGGACCTGCTACGAGAAAAAGCCGTCCGCCGCACCGTCGATGCACTGACGCAGATTTATAAGGTCCATCGGGGTAGGCTTGAGGGGACGCGGGTTGCTCCGGGTGCTAACTAATTCTCAGAGCTCTCCAAGAGCTGTTTAGGTGCCTTGCTCTGCGGTGAGTGGCGGCAGAGTAGGTTCGTAGTAGACTCTCCAACGAAAGAGCTCGTCTTCGATCAATTCAGTCCCGCGTTAGTCTAATTCTCTGGCGAGTCTAAAACCGATGTTGTTGGCCCGGGGTCCGACGACAGCTGGAGTGCGGTCGGCTGATCGCGAGTCCCGCGGACTGCTGTACCACGAGCCGCCGCGAAGAATGCGGCGACTACAGTCGCCACGAGTCCAGGCTGCGCCAGTTGTCGGAGCGCCTGTATAGCTACTATTGTAACAATCTTGCGTCCATTCCAACACATTGCCCGTCATGTCATAGAGGTTGAAAGCATTAGGTGCGAACGAGCCCACTGGTCCTGTATTCCACCAATGGTCACGTCCCTCCTGCAAGCCAGAACAACAGGAATCTTCGCCGTAGTTCATGTATTCATGGCTAGCCGTATTGCCCCAGGGATACCTCGTTGAGTTTCCTGCCCGGGCCGCATATTCCCATTCAGCTTCACTCAGCAGACGATAGACCTGTCCTGTTTTGCGCGAGAGCCAAGTCACGTAAGCCTGTGCATCATCCCAGTTTACATTGACCACCGGTCTGACATTGCGGTTCTGGCCCGAGTTATTGGGGCGGTAGCCATTGCAGCCGCCGTCCGAGACGCAGGCATCCCATTCAGCAAACGCCACCTCATAAAGGCCCACCGCAAAATTGTTCGGGATTGTCACCGTATGCACCGGGCGTTCGTCATCATCTCCGCCCCCGGCAGTATCCCCCATTTGGAAGCTGCCGGAAGGAATGACGACCATTTCAGGGCATTCAGGGCAGTCACTGAAAACCACCCCGGCGGTTGTCGAGGACGAGACATTTGCGCCGTCCAGAATTTTTCCAGTTGCTTGTGCGCTGTTGGCGGCCAAGAAGAAGCAAGCCGCGAATAGAATTGAAAACCTCTGCATCAAGCTCCCCTCTAAAGCATTTCTCAAAACTCTAGCTGTTCCAATTTGCCCAATCAACTCTGCAGTTGCATTGACACCGCACGACTTACATAATCGAGTGTGAGAGCCATCTGACTAGATGCTGAATGAATGTAAGAACCAGAAATGAAACATGATTAAGCCGACTGATTACCCAAAACATGACAGCACCCAATTTCCGTCATTTGATGCAAACGTCGCCGCATACGAACTAAAACCCACACGAATCAAATTGGCTCTGATTACGTTTCTCAGCCTCGCGTTTTTCCTGTTCTTGATGAAGCTAATCGCCACAAGGATGGTGTCTGAGAACGTTCATTGGATAGTCACCACCCTTGCGTTGATCACACTCATACCCACAGAGGTCGTCCTTCTCTTGCTCGTAGCGATGTACATCCACATGATGTTCCTCCCCTATATGATAAAGGTTCAGCGCGGAACTCTTTACCTGTATTGCCCGAAATTATCCGGAATCAAGAAACAGAAGTTTCGTGAAGGTGACAACTTGCGCGCGGAGGATGGCATCTACCGCATGCCGTTTACTATCAACGTTAGATTCAAAAGAATTCTCAATGAGAATGGCAGCCCAATCACTGCATGGTTGAACCTCGCTGTTAAAGGAAATTTGGCTGAGTTCCTAAAGCAACATTGGCCCGAAACACTGACAAAAGAAGCCGACCGGGTATGACGACAATAAAATCATTGAGCTACAACAAACTGAGCATTGCCCTATCACTCCCCATTTTTGCTTGGTTCGCATACCTGTCAACCAATCAGCTCAATCATCACGTTATCTGGTTCATTCAGCACATGATCCAATGGGAAATGGATCAAGTTCACTATCGAATCTTGGGGCTCATTTTGTGGGGCGTGCTTGCCCCGTATTTCCTGGTCATCACAGTAAAGAATGCCAGACGATTGATTCTGGGCACCTGCATTACCTTTGATGAGAAAACTGTCGAATTTCATGTGCCTGGATTCTTCAAGCATCACCAGCGAATCAAATTGGAACCAGGTAAGTTTGAAGTCGACTATTGGAACCTCTTCCCCAGGCTTAACAAGTCGCTATTTCTCTTTGGGGCGTTCGGACTAATACTCATCCGCAGAAATAGCGGTGAAAGGCCAATTGTTGCTCTAACCGCCTACTACATTTCTGAAGCAAAGCAAGTTCTGGAGTGCCTAAGGGCTTTAGCTGGCGATCAGAGAGGCAAAGGGGCCTAGGTAGGCGCGCACCCCAAAAAAGAAGGCACCCGAAATCATCCGGATGCCTCCTATTTTTTGAAACTCACAAAGAGCTGTCTAGGTGCCCTGCTCGGCGGCGCGGCGTTCTTCGCGGCGGAATTCGCGCACTGCGCGGCGGAAGCGTTGGCGCTTGCGTTGGGCGGTGCCTTCGGCTGCCACGCGCTGACCTCTCTCTGTGAAGGGCACTGGTTCTGTGAAGACCACTTCGGTTGCGCGAACCTCTCGGGCCTCTTCAGCCTTGATGGCGTTTAGCGGGGTTGCGCTTGGCGCCAGGTTCATGGCCGTGCGCCGGGGTGCCGGTGTCCGCTGCCCAACCGGTGCAGGTTGTTGCATAGGTACTAACGCCGCCTGCTGTGTTTCCACAACGGGTTCCGGCTGGACCTGCGGGATCGGCTGAGGCTCGATCAATGTCGCCAGATCAACTTCGTTGGCGTAGTTGGGCTCGGACTGGGCAACGCGAACTGGCGCAGGTGTCGGCGTTGCGACCGGCGTTGGCGTTGCGACCGGCATTGGCGCAAGCACGGGTTCCCGCACAGGTTCGAGCACAGGTTCAAGAACGGGCACATCTTCGATGATCGTTGCGACCCGAACAGGTTCTGCCGCCACAGGTGCAGGCATGGTTGGCGGCATGTCAGGTTCTTCGGTGCGCAGGACCAGCAAAGGCCGATCCACGCCATCCTGGCCGCCATAGGTGGAACCCACCCATTCGCTGAAACTGTCTGGATCCTTGGGGTCCACGCCCGCGCGTTCCGCCGCCAGCTGTTCTGGCGTCAGCGTATCGCGATAGACCGTCGAGGGCGGAAGCACCTCAAGATCTGCTAACGTGACCGGCGGCTCCTCGCCTGGGGCCAGCAGAACGCCCACGTCAACTTCCGGGGCGGGCTGAGCCTCGATCACATGACCGACCACTTCTTCCTCTTGCTCCGGTTCGGCCTCTTCGGGGGCCGCGGCACACAGAAAAGGGACGATCGCAAGTACGTTACAGATACCCATGGCAAAAACTCCAGTTGGCCGCAGGACGGGGGTCGGCCTTCATGTAATCAGGGGGACCTTCGCACAGTCTGGGGCATTGCGCCAAGTCACGGCGTTAACCCTCAGAAAAGCTTGGGAAAATAAGGCTATCGCTCGCCCAGACGGCCTTGAGCGAAGAGCAGACCCGGAGGCGCTGATTCGGTTTTGCCCAGGTTCTCGTCATAAAGGTAGCGCGTGCTGCAGTAGGGACAGGTGATATGGCTCTCCTTGCCCATCTCCAGATAGACATGGGGATGATCATGAGGGGGAAGCGCGCCGATGCACTCAAATTCATGCGCCCCGATGTGGACTTCTTTCGCGCCCGCTTCGTTGTGGAATTTGGGATAGGTGGTGCTTGCCTCAGCCATGATGCCCTCTTCAATCTGCTTTGAGGCGGAACCTATCTGATTTGCGGCAAATGTCAGCCGAAAAATATGTGTTCTGATCTTGCGCCTGATCCGGTATTTGACCCAGCGCAAAGCTTAAGGTCTGATCGCCGTTGGCGAGGGGTGCATTGAGGCTGGGAGAGACACATCGTGTTCATCAAGACAACGGGTTTTGACACAAGCGAGCTGGAACGTTTTCGGGAGCTGCAACACACTTGCTTTCAGATCCAGGACAAGATGGCGAGCGAGCTGACCGAAGGCGTTACCGAAAAAGAGGTCACCCGCGAATTGTTTGACCGCTATCGCGCGGCCGGGGCCGGCAATTTCTTTCACTTGCCTGTTGCCTTGTTTGGGGAACGCACGGGGCTTCCCGGCGAATGGGGTATTGGCAAGTTTTATCCGCGCAGGGTTGAGCTGAAAAAGGGCGATGCGGTGATCCTGGACGGGGCGCCCTTGTTCGATGGCTTCATGGTGGACACCTCCCACAGTTTTTCCTTTGGCGACAATCCGGCCCATGACGAAATGATGGGGCACTTGCTGCGGCAAAGAGTATCCATCAAGGACGCGGTCAATCGCGGTGAGAGCTTCAAGGAAATCGCCGAGACGGTTGCCCGGGAATGTGCGGAGCTGGGCTATGAGGGCGTGCACGAAAAACATCCCGGTGCCGTGCTCGGTCACCGCGCGGTGCGGGTGCGTGGGCCCCAGGGCTGGCGACTGCGCGGGTCTGATGGTGCCTCGCTGAGCTGGTTTTTGATGAAGGTCGGCCAATCGAAATTCTTTGCCAAGCAAAGCCCGCTTTGGAACCGCAGCCCTGCAAGCGATCATGCCCCCACCGATGGGCTATGGATGGTGGAGCCGCATTTCTCCAATGGCGTATTTGGCGCCAAGTGGGAAGAGATCCTGGTGATCGAAAACGGCCAGGCGCGCTGGCTTGATGATGACTTACCGCACGTTCAGAAATGGGCGGCCTGAGCTGCCTCTCTGGGTGGAACTAGAACCGATACCAGGCTGAAGCGATGACGCCTTCTTCGGCGATCACGTTCTGGCCGTCCCAAGTATAAAAGCCCCCGATCTGGAGCGACAGATCTTGCGTTGCGTGAAACACCAGGGAGCCCTGGATCTTGTACTGACGGTATTCAGGGTAGATCAGCTCCCCTTCCCCGTCCGACCAGGTGTTAAAGCTCTGCAGCAGAACTTCGACGCCGTCCGCAGGCTGCCAGCCAAAGGTAGCGTCCGCGTGGAACTCATCCGGCGGCCCGCCATCGCGATAGCGATAAGCACCCTGGATGTCGATAAACGCCGGCACTGATCCGATGGTAAAGGACCGGCCATAAAGCGCGCGGATTTCTGCATCCATCTCACCGGACGAAAGGGTGACATCATTGGTGCCATCAATGTCGCCGGGCAGACTGATTTGGGCTTGTACGGAAAACACATTGGCGTCGTCATGGAGCAAGCGCATACGCAAGCCTACATCGGTAAAGGCATGGCCGCTTTCCTCGACGCCGTTTACGTCCACCATCTGAAAGTGAGGTTTGATATAGGCGGTGAGATAATCCAGCGCGCCATACTCGACCAGCACCGACAGCTCGTTCTTGTAGAAGTCCGCATCAAGATCACGCTCGCTTTCATCATCGAAAGCTTCGGTGGCCTCAGAATAGGTGTAGGTGGTGATGACCTGAACATCGCCGGTGGGCAGCGTCCAGGCCGCGCCCATGGCGTTGCTCAAAGGCAGGCTTAGCCCAAGAAGAGCCACAACAGATGCAGATGACCAATGAATAGTGCGCATAACCCGAGTTCCCAATTGTCGCGTAGCGCTTTTGGGATCAGTTCCCTTCGGCGCTACGAAGAATATCTTCGCGGGCTCCCCAGATCGGGATGGTCTCGCCTTCTACCTGCATAAGGATCGCTTCCCGGCGGTTCGCCGAAGCAACGGCATGCGGTAAGTCCAGCTCGATCCCGGTGACTTGCTCCACAACGCCGCCGACTTCAGCACGCCAGTAGCTCAAATCGCCAGTTGGATGCAGTCCTAAAAGCCACCAGCCCCCGACGATCCCGCCAAGTAAAGCCAGAACAGCTGCGGTCCGCACCACGACCCCGTCTGAGAGTTCTTCCAGCGCCACCAAGATCAACGGCACTGCAAAGACCCACAGATAGGCAGGATGGCTCAAAACTCCCAAATAAGTAGTTACCAGACCGGTAAGGATGATCACGGCGGCCATCATCAGGCTTGCGCGTACAATATGGCCGCCCGCAAAGAACCCGGTGAGCGCCAATGCCAGCACCGGAAAGCTGATGAAAATGCCTGCCATCAACACGCCGATCATAGCCAAAGGACTGCCCCCCATCAGGAAAGGCCAGGGCTCCAGCCCCATTTCCGCCTGCGCTGCGGTCACCCCGCCGGTGATCGAGCGCACCAGACCGGGCAGATCGCCGACAAAAACCCAATTCATGAACGCCAGCGAGGCCAGAACCGCAACCGGCACAAAGCCAAGCACAATGAAGAAGGAGATCGGCGCTTCGGTCACAAACTTCTGCCGCGACATGAGCGCCAAAAGCGGCACAGATATTATCAAAAAGTAAAAGCCAAGCGGCGTGGTCAGCAACAGGCCCGCATAGGCCATGGAGATCATGATCAGCCCCCGGACACTTGCATCCCGCGCCAGACTGATTGTTCCCATGGCAAACATATAGACAAACAACAGGGCGACAGCGATGCCGCTGCCCGAGGTGGCCACAAAAAGAAACATGGGATTTGCGGCAATGAGCAGGATAAACACAATGCCCAAAAACGGGTTAATCGCCGCCTTGGTAAAACGAAGAAAGCCCAGCCCCAACAACAACGCAGCCGCAAAACTATCAACGTAGTACGGTGCGGTATCGGCGACTTGCGGTACAGCAGAAAACAAGAGACCCAACAGAAACGGGATCAGAGGATAGATACGGGCAAAATTCTCAGCCAGATAATCGCCCTCCCCGCGACTCAAATCCACATAGGATTGAAGGCGCGCGGCCCCATCGGTGCCAAAGCCCTCCCCCACCAGCATGTAGGTGATCAGGGTCAGCGCCACAAAACTGAACGAGAATATGGCCATCCAGAGAAAGCCACCCTTTGGCTCTTCTTCCTCTTCCCAATTGACGGTATAGGCGAATTTAGCCGCTGATTTAGCCATTGGCTTTGATTTCCTTTTGATCCGATTGGGTCGTGGGGCGATATTTTGAGATGCCGTGATTGGTCTTTTCCCAATAGAAGGGATTGGTCACCAGCTGCCAGGCGGCCATATAGGCAGACATGGAAATCATGCCCCAATAGGCAATCACCGAAAGGCCAAAGGGCGTTAAGTGCAGCCACCCGCGCTTAAACGGCCCGATCATGGCAAGGTAGATAAAAAGCCCGTTGCCAATCAGCAAGCTGGCAAGTCCCACATAAAGCATGGGTCCTGGGAACAGCGCATCAAAGGCCTTGGTACCGGTTACCAACCACAAGGCAAAGATGGCCCAGAAGACAGGGTTTAAGAGACCCGTTAAAACTGTTCCGCCTACGAATAATTGAAATCCGAGAAAGCCTTTAAGGCCGCTTTTCTTGAGCAGGTTCAACGGCTGACGCATATGCACCAGATAGGTCTGCATATAGCCCTTGATCCAGCGGGAGCGTTGGCGGATCCAGTTCCAACCATCGCAATTGGCCTCTTCAAAGGTTGTCGAGTTGATGGTGGTGACGTGATAGCCCTTTTGGGTCATGCGAATACCCAGATCCGCATCCTCCGTCACATTGTACGGGTCCCAGGCATTGAGCTCTTTGAGCACCCGTGTAGGAAAGTGGTTCGACGTACCACCAAGAGGTAGAGGAATCCCCAAACGCTCTAACCCCGGAAGGTAGTAGTCGAACCACAATGAGTAATCGAGAGTGAACATGGCAGCGAGCCAGTTTTCCTTCGAGTTGAAAAAGTTAAGCCGCGCCTGGATGCAGGCCAGCTTGTCATCAGATTTTTGGAAAAGCCGATAGACCTTCTTGAGCTGATCGGGCTCAGGCTGATCTTCAGCATCAAAGATGACGGTGTATTCCCCGCGCGCGAACTGAAAGGCGTAGTTACAGGCCTTGGGCTTGGTCTTTGGAAAAGACGTCGGCACGGTGATGACGTCAAACATTTCTTCAAAGTCGATCCCGGCAGCAACCTCACGGGTTTCCATATCGTCTTCTTCAAGGATGATCTTGATATCCAGCTTGGCCGAGGGCCAATCCAGATTGCGCATGCTCTCGATCAAGTGAGGCAGAACTTCAGCCTCTTTATAAAGAGGCACCAACACGGTGTAGACCGGCAGCGTGGCATCATCGAGGGATTCCACTTCTGCATCAGAGACCTTTTGATCCACTTTCTTGGTGTTGGACGCGGCCCAAACCAATGCCGCGCGGAACAGGAAATTGCCCACGTAGAAAGCAGACATGACGGACACAAGAACGGCTGCCGTCAAAGAGGGTTTGAAAGTAAAGGCGATAGCCAGCAGAACAAACGCGATATAACCGCCAATGATCTGGCCTTTGGTTACAACGGTCTTGGCCGACAGGGCCGGGTCCTTTTCGTTGAGCCCCATGGTGGATTCCCACATCAGCTCGTCCTTGAAATGGGTCTGTATAGTGCCGCGCAAGGCATCGCGCGTGGTCACCGCAATATTGATCCCCTGTCCATATTTCTCGTGCGCCAGCGCAAGGGTGCGCGGGCTGGGGTCGGCCACAACCACCGTCATGATGTTATTGTCATAGCGCCAGGGCAGGATCAGCTCATGGCTGTAAAAGCCAAGATCATCTGCATCAAGAAGAAAGTTGTACACGCCGGCCGCATCCACATCCACAAAGGAGAGATGAAGGTGTTCAGCCAACTGCTGATGAAAGGCGCGCTGGTCTACATGCCCCATAGTGCGCACAACCTCGCCAATGGGAACGCCCCAGGCCTGGTGCTGATCCACGGCGTAGGCTTGCTCATCCGGGGTCAGGATACCCGCGCTGACCAGACGATCTCCTAAAAGAACGCCGGTGGGGATTTCGCGTTTTTCAAAGGTTCCAAACATGGGATTACTTCCCTTCCTTCGTTGCGGCAGCGTCTGGTTTCTTTCCGCGGGCCGCCATGACCGTGCGCAAGAGCACCAGGGTCAAAAGGGACCAGACCCCGATCAGCACCAACAGGCGATTGGCGGCAAAGAAATCTGAGATGAAATGACGATCCACATAGTCAATCAGCGGTCCACGAGGCGCACCAGCGTTCAGCCACAGGGCCACGCCGCGATGATCCACAATGGCAAGGTTGCCATGATCAAATTCAAGACTGCGCACAGCGCCCTCACCCAGAGAGATACCGGAGCTGACCCAAAGACCGTTAAAGCCCCGGGCCTGAACAATCTGAACCACCGATGCATCGGGCATATCGGCAAGCGAAAGCAAAGGCGCACCGGTACGATCGTTCACATCCACATTGCCCCGATCAAGACGAAGGGGGGCAAGCTCAAGGCCAGCGGGCTCCACCCCATAGAGGAGGAAACTGCCTCGTGGGGCAAAGCGCATGCCTTCAGGCACGAAGTGAAACCACGTGGCGGCATCACTGGGCATGATCCCGCCCGTAAGCGCCCGCAAACCTTCCAATGCTGCGATGGGGCTCGTGAGGGCATTTTGTGACAGAGCCACGTCCACGCCGCTGCGGAAATAAGGTGCAAGCTCGAAAAACTCGTCGGGTTGCTCTTCAGTACGAGCCAGACGAATACCGCTGGCGGGCAGAAGTTGAGCAAGGACCGTTGCAGGCGTTTCATTGCACTGCTGGCGCGTGGCATCCCGCTGCAGCAGAACCCGCAAATCATTTTGCCGGGACATAAGGTTTTGCGGCAGGCTGACGGAAAGCCGCCGTGCTTCCCCTGCCCCGCTTAGACGAAATGTCCGCAGCAGCTGATCATTCATGAACACATGGACCAACTGTCCCGCAGCATCAGCGACCCGGCCCGGGGTAAAGGACAAATCAAAATGGCTGGGAGCTGTTCCGGCAGGAAGGTCATCGAATGAAAATGGCAAGGTCCATTCCGACCGGGCGCCGGGGACCAGCAGGTCAGTTTGAGCACTCAGCTCGCTTGCAGGCAAATCATTGCGAGAGTTCCGAACACCCCCGTCACCAGCGATGAGAGCTGCCAGATCTGACGAGGCAGCCATATCGCTAAGCGTGATCACCGGCCGGTGGCCGCTGCGCAAGATACCAATCGCATTTGAGCTTTCCAGCTCAAGCTGCGTGCCACGAAGCGCGCGAGCCAGGGAGGAAGTACTACTCGACAGGGCCCGCACATTGCTGTCGTGCTGGGCGAGAAAGGCTTGAAGCTGATGATCGCTGGCGATGACAATGTCACCAAGTCCCAGGGGCGCCCCTTCGATGCCCATGGCCGCAAGCAGGGAGAAGGCCAGGCTGGCATCTGCCCGCCCCCGATCAAGAACGCTTGCCAGATGATCCGAATTGAAGTGCGCCAGCATCTCCGACATGGCGTCATGGACGGCAGCGCCAGAGGTGATCTCGCCCCGCAGGCTCGGCGCGGGCAGACGGTTGAACGTGATGCTGCGACCTTGGGCCTCCAGGCGGCGGGCCAAATCATAGGCGGCGGCGAACTGATCTTCGCTCAGGGTTCCGCCCGGCAGAGTGATGGTAATGTGATCGCCCAAGGCGCGAGCAGCATCATTCACCGTGCGCAATGTGGTCAGATCGACGAAGTAGGTAAAGGTGCTGGCAGCATTGATGGCAAACGTTGGGTGCCCCGCCTCGGTGACGGTGCACACCGCATTGGATGCATAGTCAAATCCAAAACCGGTCGCACCGTTGTTTGCGACGGGCAAGGTCAAGCTCAGGGGTTGGCCTCGAACCCGTCCATTAAGATCGGCGCGGGAAGCGCGTGCGTTGCCGGCAAGGATTTGAACCTCGCCCGAAGCATCGCTCGTTAAGGTTTGGTCAAACTGGAGATAGGCGTAGATCTGATCTTCCGCGACGCCAACGCCAGGCAGATTGAAATCAAACCGGCCCGCGGCTGCCAGCGATCCCACTTCCAGGCCTTGGGCAAATCCAAGGCCGCGGAGCGAAATTGTCCGCTCGGTCCGGGCGCTGGCTTGTTCATGAGAAATCAGACCGGCGAGGGCTCCGGCTTCTTGGGCCGTCATCTGAATATCCCCGGCACGAGCAGATGCAGGCCAGAGAGAAATGATGATGGCGCACAGCAAAACCATTGCGAAACTTGTTGCGCAACGGAAATGAAAACTGGAGTCAAACTTTGACGTTTTTAGTTTTACCAATGCCATCCGATCCTCCTTGGGGATCCGCTCATGCGTGAGTCAGATCAGACTTGACCAAGAGATCAGTGCAAGGGATGGGCCTTAGGCAGCGTGGTTAAAGGGTTGGGGGTAATGCGGCTTGCTGAGTCTGTGGAATCAGATGAGGAAATCGATACATCTAATTGAAAATAAACAGAAATATCGATGTATTGACTTGCCGATGTTGACACTCCCCACCTAGGGGTTTTCGCCGCCATGTGTCTCAAATCGAGGGGTCGGGGATACGCCCTAAAGGAGAGGTGGCTCAAATCAAGACAGCTGGCAGGCGAAATTTTGGCCGGGCCTTAACCGAGCCAGGCCAGGGAAGAGCCGAACAACAAGCAGGCCGCAGACATGAGAAAAGGCGGGCCATTCCTGACCCGCCTTGCTGTAATTCTCGGAAACTTATCCTCGCAAGTAGCGGGGATTAACTACTCGCCAGCGCCTTGCCTAGCTGCCCTGCCATTGGGCGACCATGCCCTCGATTTGGGTAGAGCAGCCCCGTTGGGCCATCCAGTTAATGCGCTCGGCGAAGTCTTCCGTCTCCGGCATCATGTAGACCCCAAAGCGGACGGGCTCTGTTGAATCGGCCATCTGCAAGGTGAACTGTTCGCCATCCTCGAAAGTCATTTCTGAGGGCCAGTCGACGGTGTATTGCAGCGACTCCCAGCGAACCTGAGCGGTCTCGCCCGTACGCTCTGACCGCAGATCGCCATAGGTCCAGTCGCCGCTGGTGTCGGCGGGGATGTTACGGTGCAGGCCGATGGGGTTTCCTTCGGACACGCAGGCTCCGCCCCCATGATCGGCATCCACAACAGCTTTGGGGATCACAATTTCTGGCGCATTGATGACCAGAGGTCTCACGCCCCCCAGCTCCGGAGAGCCTTCATCGGATTGGAAGACCGCGTCGCTCAGATTACCCAGCAGGTCGCTTTCGCTGCCGTCGCCTTGAGCTGGGATCAGCCCCTCGAAAGGACCGCTCAATTCTATCATGCGGGCAGAGATCGTCAGGATCGAAATCGCCGACCCATCGCTCAGGCTCAGGGTCTCGCCATCCGCCAATGATGTTCCCACAGGATAGCTTGGCGCTGAGGACACGATAACGGTCCCCTGCTCCGCCAGAGCGGGCCCCGCGGTGATAGCCACCATCAGAATCCCAACACCTGCAGCAGCTTTGAATGCCTCTAAACAACGCATGGTCTTCGCCTCTTTCAAACAATCTGAACCCAATGTTCAAACCTTGCAGCAATATTTCTGAACATTGACCTATAATACCGCTCATACAGGCCAGCTCGCAATCGCTTCCTGTTACATATGTGCTCACGGGGACGATTCTGTAAGGAAAGCCGGGGAAAACTGTGACAAATGAACTGCCCGAGGGGGGCCGCCTAAAGCAGTTGTTAAGCCTGGTTTTCTCCAGTTCGGGGGCCTGGGCTGCTGCAATTATATTGCTTTCCGGCGCATTTTTCTCAGCCCTCCCGTCCTATTTGCCCTTGGCGCGCAGCCTTGAGGTCTGGTCCCGCGACATCCGGATTGCGGCGGTCACTCCGCCAGAGCCGCAAAGCGAAGACATCATCATTATCTCGCTGACCGACGAAACCCTTGATTTGCCTCAGTTTCCGTACCGTCTGCCCGTAGATCGTACGTTCCTGGCAGGTCTCGTGCGCCACTTGGAAAGCTCAGGCGTCCGAGCCATCGGGATCGATATTCTGCTCGACCGCTGGACTGAAGAGGCGAAAGACGCTGATCTCATGGAGGTGCTCCACAACGCGACGATCCCGGTCTTGCCAATCTGGGGTGATGAAAACGTTGGTGTCGAGGGATTACGCCTTGAGATCCTTGAGCAATTTGTGGGTGATGCCCCAACGGGCTTTGGCCTGCTGCTCCATGACAGGGCCGATGGAACCGTGCGCATTCACCGCCCCATCTGGGCCGAAGCAGAAGAAGAAGGCGACATCACGCTGAGCTTCCCAGCGGCAATTGCGGCAGCCCTTGGATACGAAACACCAGACGAGAGCCATCACATAGCTTGGCGTGGGCGCCCCAATGAGGAAACGATGCCATTTCGTCATTACCCAGCCCACTTCGTACCTGTGCTCCCGTCAGAATGGTTTGAAGGAAAGATAGCTCTGATCGGTGTCGACCTAGTGGATATTGACCGCCACAGAACGCCTATGCAAATCAGGGCCAGAACACGCGAGGATATACAGAGACTAACGCCAGCGGAACTCAGGCGCAGATACGGGCGCATTCCTGGCATTGAAGTGCATGCCCACGTCCTGTCGCAGATCATCGGAGGGCGCTTCATAACAGAAACGCCTGATGCTATCCGTGTTCTGATTATTTTGATCATGGCAGCTCTTGGCATGATCATCGCTGCGCCTAACAGGCCCCTTTGGATGAAGCTCATCGTAGCTGGTGTCTTCACTGTCGCCTATATTGCTACCATTGTTATGACCTACCGCTGGTCCTTGATAATGCTGCCCGTGATCATGCCCGGTATGGCCTTGCTCGTATCTGCTGCCATGACGACTGTGTTGGTCGGCAGACAGGAACGGGCCAAGCGGGCCTACATCCGCTCTGCCTTCTCAAAGTATGTCTCCCCTGCTGTGGTGGCGCGATTGGACAAGGACCCGGATCAACTAGTCCTGGGGGGCGAGCGGCGGGAAGTGACGTTTATGTTCACCGACCTTGCCGGCTTTACCTCCATGTCCGAAAGCCTGACGCCAAGTGAGTTGGCGGACATCATCAATGAATATCTCGATGGGGTTGGCGAAGCGGTGCTGAGGCATGGCGGGACCATCGATAAATTTATCGGCGACGGCATGATGAGTTTCTTCGGCGCACCTGAATCATTTGACGATGATCCAGACCGAGCCGTTGCCTGCGCCATGGATCTTGATCAATTCTCTGAAGAGTTTGGCAAGAAATGGAGAGCCCAAGGGGTTCCCGTAGGTATGACGCGCATCGGCATTCATACAGGCCCTGCCATTGTGGGCAACTTCGGCGGACAGGACCGATTTGACTACACAGCCTTGGGCGATGTGGTGAATGCGGCTTCCCGCCTTGAGGGGGCGAACAAGGAATTTGGAACCCGCATTCTTGTCAGCGATGAAACAAGACGCATGACGGAGAATGCGACCTACCGCCCGGTGGGAGATATTGTTCTGGTGGGCAAGGATGAGGCCATCGTTTCGTTCCAACCGCTGGCGGACCATGAGATCGGCTCAAAACGAGTGAGCCTCTACAACAAGAACTTTGAATTGATCAAAAATCAGGACCCCAAGGCACAGGATGCCTTCCGCGCCTATGTGGCGAGTTATCCTGATGACGTGTTGGGGCAGTACCATCTCAAACGGCTTGAGCGCGGCGAAACCGGCACCCGCATCGTTCTGACATCAAAGTAACTGTAGTGATCTAGATCGCGATACCAGGCTGTATGGACCGCGCGCCATCACCTACAAAGGTGAACGCGCCCCAATAGATCGGATGAGACCAGAAGACAGGCAGCTCATCGCCTGCTTCATTGAAGATATCCATCTGCGCCCGGCGCAAGGCTTCGGCAGAGCTAAGCCCCGGCTGGCTGCCCAGTTCTTCAAACATGCCGGTCATGGTGCGCACTGTAGATTCTGATTCCACATACCAGTGCGAGACCAACATGGCGCGAGCCCCGGAATAAAAGAAGCTGCGCGCAAGGCCGGAAAGACTTTCGCCCCCCTGACCGTCACCACCGCCTGTGTTACAGGCCGAGAGCACAATGAGGTCTGCATCCAGCTCCAGATTCAATATCTCTGACGAAGTCAGGAACCCGTCATTGTCAAAGCCTGCCGGCATGGAAGGATTACTGGCAACTGAAGTTAGCAAAGCGGGCTGTAATTCACATTCAAGGTCAGAGGGCATCACCCCGTGCGTTGCGAAATAGACCACCCGATAATCTGACAGATTGGCGCTTGCCACGGCACCTTCATTGAACCCTGCCCCCATATGAAGTGGGGCGTTGCCAGCACGGAACGAATGAGAGGCCGCTGCAATCTCACCAACCGTTTCCGGCAGCGGTGAGGCCCCTGCCTGTAGATCCAGTTGCCGTGCTTCGCAACTATCGTCCGTGCCCCCGCTGCGCTGAGCCACCGATTGGAAATCTCCAAACCCGATAAAGGGCCGCGGAGCGCGGCTTTCGCCTACAAGTTCGCGCAGGTCGGCAAAGGCCCGAACACTCGGCACCAGACTGATGCTCATATCTTTTGCGAGGAAACTCACATTGCGATAATCGAAATTATAGATCGGAGCATTCGCTTCCCGTACCAAAATGCCGAACGGCAGGCTGGTCAAAGCACCGCTGGGCACGGTGATCAAATGCTCTACCTGATCAAGTTCGTCATGGAATTGTCCGAGGACGGAGCGATAAATGGCGTGAGCCAGTTCCGTATCATAAGCCCCGAGGCGCCCTGCTTCTGTGGGTACCAGACCAATGCGCAGCTCACCCACGGCCCGCTGGAACTCTGCCTCGCCAATTTCAATATGGACGGGGCGAATGCCATCGCGGGTCACCAGGAAGACAAAGCTCTCAGAAAATCCGGGCAGCACCTGAATGATGGCTTCACCCGGATTGAGAATATCCATCACCCGCTGAAAGCCCACGGGGCGTTGCAGCAATTGATTATAGGTTGGCGCGGCTGACTGCACTGCCAGCTCCAATTCTCCGCGCCGAACACCTAACTCGTCCTTTTCTTCAATCAACCGCTGGACAAGGCCGCTATCCCGATAGCCTTCGGGGCGCGTTGTCTCTATGTCGATGCGCTGGCTAACCTCGAAGATTTCGGCTTCAACGTCCTGTAGCTCACGAATAAGCCCACTGACTTCCTGATTGCCTGCGGCCAGCCGAACCGCTGTGGATTGAATTGTCTTGGATGTGAGAGCGCTTTGCACCAGCTGACCCGCAGCAAACATTTCTGCATAGATCACATCACTGCGGCCTGGATCTTCCCGTCCCATGCGTTCGAGAAGACGAAGATAACCCCAGATTTGCGTTGCGCGCACACCTTCGCCCCGCTCCGTCAAAATGGTGGTCGCCTGTCGGTAGAACTCCAGTGCCCGAGAGGTTTCACCTTGTTCGGCCTGCAGGTCGCCAAGGCGCAGCATATCAATGGCCTCAGGCCGAGATGCGGCAAAGAGTTGCTGGCGTTCTTCAATAGCAGCGGTGAGCCCGGTTGATCCAGCATCTGAGCGATTGAGTTCCGCCAACATGGTGGCGCGTTCAGATTCAAAGAAACTGCGCCAATGGGCAGGGGCCTGTTCTGAGATGCGGATAGAAGAATAACCGTCTGTCAGCGCGGCTTCTGCTTCGCGTGTCCTGTTAAGGCAGATTAGCAAGCGGGCTTCCAATATGCGCGCAAGGGCGTGTTCCACCGGCGCGCCAGATCCAGCGCCCACCAGCACAGCATCATCACCACGCCACCCGCCAGAGTTCGCAAGATCTGTGAGCTGCCCCTGTGCGAGGCGAATGTAGTCGAGCCCTTCAATGCAGTTTCCGCGATTACCGTGGTCCATGCCGCGATAGAGAAAATAGCGCGGCTCCACCAGCGCATCATAGCTTGAACTGGTCAGGGGTTGGGAGGCATCAAACATGGAGGACGCTTCGATAAACCGCTGCTGATTAGAAAGCTGCAACGCGATCCCCAGCATGGGTTCGGCAAGGCCAGGGTGATCGGCCACCAGGAACTGGCGACGTAAATCCAGGAGCTCGCGATATTTCTGCTCTGAGGTCGGATAGTCGTGAACGGCGTTGTAATATTGTGCAACGCGCAACAAGCGCTCATCGCGGAACCTGTCATCGGCACCGAACAACTGTCCATCCAACAGGTTTTGAACTTCCTGCAGGCTGCCGGACGATCCTGATGTGCTCAAGGCATCAGCCGCCTCAAGACCTGCCATCACGGCTGCCGCCCGCTCCATCACACCCGCCGCAGCAGGAATGCCGTCCATGACAAACAAGCGTCCATCAACTTCTGTTGCGATAGCGATGGCGGCCCAACCGCCCCGAGCCAGCTCGCATGTAAGATATCGTGCCTCGTGAGCACCGCCAAAAATGCGCCCTTGCGTGGGCGCGCCGCAGCGCATGGTGCGCCCCAGGTCAGATTTCCACGGCCCTGCCGTGGTGATGCGATCAAGACTGGTTCCGGCAAGCTGATCGGAAATCTCTATGACCCGGCCAGATGGCGCACGCCAGTCACCGCAATAAATCGCGATGGTCCGAGACCCGATACCGCTTTCATCCAACCCGTCATCTTCCTCGGCCCGGCAACTCTCACCAACGGCATTGTCGCCAACATTAAAGAGGCTGCTCTGCGTGCTGGTATTAGAGGAAAGTGGATTTACGCCCAGAAGTCCTGCCGGCGTGTCGCACCCTGCCAAAGCCAACCCACCAATGAAGGCGGTGACAAGACCAAGAACGTTTTTGCGGAGTTTGGTCATAAGATTACTCCTCGCTCTCGTCATCATCAGGGCTGCGGGAAATGCCAAGACGTTCTTCCCAGATATCGGGCGCACCACCAAGGCCGAACCAGATTTCCGTGTTCGGAAGGTCGGAGTATCGAAGCTCGTTAATCGATCCTTCCTTCTCATAGAGGTAGATTACCGGATCAAACACGGGGATGATCACGACCGAAGGTTCGAAATTCAAACACCCGACCTCAACTACACAGCTGCTGAAGAGGAAATCATCGCGGCGAACCTCCTCAAGCTGGTCACCGATGGCAGCGGCTTGTTCTGAGTCACTTCCGCGGATGCTGCCCCAGAGGTCAGATTCGCCAAGGCCCAACGTCAGCCCGCCAATTTCGAAGATTTCGCCGATGACCAGCGGAGAGTCATTGGCATTCTCGGCAAGCCCGTTCAGGCGAATGCGCAAGGCGTAGGTGTTAAACTCTCCGCCAAGGAAGGTGACATTACCCGTGGCCGTCATATCAGTACTATCGCCAATGGTCGACACGCCATTGATAGTTATGTCGCCGCCGTTATTTGCGTTCTCGGTTCCATTGAACCCGCCCGCATGAAGCGTCAGGTCATTGCCCAAAGTGCCGCCAGAAAGATAGATGTCGTCGCGCGCCCAGACCGTTGCGGAATTCAGATCCGTCAGCAGGCCTGCGAATTCAGCCCGCACATGAGTTGACCCACCACTGAGCAATGTCAGCGTGCCATCCGCCTGTTTAAAGGTAATGGTTCCACCGGTGCCACCAAAGTAGATGTTACCCACGGTGTAGGCACCACCATAGGTCGTATCAACCGTTGCGTGATTGCCAATGTCCACATTGCCGGTCAGATCAAAATCGCTGCCCATCGTCTGATAGGTGCTGTTGAGCTCAATCGTACCAAGGCTGCCGCTTGCGGAGAGGGCGGAATAGATTTGCGTTCCGACCGTTGTGACATCATGAAGAATAATGTCCAGGGCGGATACATTCAGTGAGCCAATAGGTGTTACGTCGCCCACATTCCCTACAAAGTTTGCGGTCGATGCATTGCCTGCGTTCACTACCAGATCCCATCGTGGATCAAGCACTGTATTGTTGATGGTCGCGTTGGCCTCTGGGCTTGGGTTACCTCCACCAATGTCTCCGTACTGAGCATTGTTGATAGTGCCCAGGAAGTGGATGTCCTGACCGCCCGGTGTGTTTAGCGCGCTGTCGATGGTCGTATGCGCAATCAGCCATAGATCACCAAAGGTAAAGCCGCCGCCTTCAGATTGAATGGTGCCGCCCACATAGGTGTCTTGCGAGGCGGTAGATTCTGCGCCAGCGAGGAACTGATTTTCATCTTCGTCCTCATCGCCGATCACCACGCCGCCTGTACTGAGGAAGTCCACGAAGTTTGTGATTAGCGAGCCACCGAGAAGCGAGAACATATAGTTGCCCGCACCCACAATAAGGTCGGTCGCGGTGAGCATGCCTTCGAAGGTCACACTGGTCTGGGCGGTGTCGATATCAACGGTGCCAGCTGTCGTATCGCCAGAAACATTTACAATGTCGGCGTTGATGATATTCAGCCCACCGGTGCCGGCTGGATTGACCACCGTGCCCAGATAGATGTCACCCGTTCCGCCTGCATCCAGACCAAAGCCATATCCATTCCCATAGACAGTGCCGATCTGCATGTTGCCGCCGGCAGTATTAAACGTGGTGTCTGCCTGCAGGGAGAGCGATGTCGCCAACAGCCCGGTGCCGCCAAAGGTGAAGTTCCCAGCCACGCTGGTTCCGCCATTGGTCGCATCTACGCCGCCGGTAAAGACGAACGTATCCGTCGGGCTATCGCCCAAGGTCGTTGTGCCGGTGTTGTTAAAGTCCACAGCCCCCACCAGGAAGACACTGCCGCCTGTCAGGTTGACTGAATAAGGACCTGTGCCAAAGATCAGGGAGTTAAGTTCCACATCCCCGAGGAGAGAGACATTCGTGGTGCTGTCGACAACTTCGAACGTATCGCCGCTTACCGTGCCACTGACTGTCGTTGTGTCGCTATCAAGGATGCGCAGCGTGCCCAGTCCATCATAGGCACCAACGTTGGTCCAGCTATCGAGATTGATCGCGCCATTGTTCCCGGCGTTCAAGCTAAGCGTATAGCCATTGCCGGTCACATCATCGATTGTGATGGCAGCGCCCGTGCCCGCTGGAATGGTCGTATCCACCAGGACATCATCGGCAAGGGTCAAGCCGCCAGAGAGGCTAAACGCGTAACCGCTGGTGGTGTAATCCGATCCGAAGGTTACCTCGCCGGTAGCCGCGAATGTCTGCGTGCCAATGGTCGCGATATCCGTGACCACAATGTTGTTGCCGGATAGAGATAACGCGCCCAGCGGTGTGATTTGACCGACCTGGCTTTGGAATTCAATATCAGAGGCACCTGCCGTGATGGTGAGGGATTGACCTCCGGCCGTGGCCCCTTCAATCGTGCCGGTGACGGTAACATTGCCGCCGATGCCGCCGTTGACCGTATCGATAACGGATGCGCCCGTGAGCACCACATCTGCATCAAACAGATTATTGAGGTCTTGTGATTCAACCCCTGCCGTCATGCGCACGGCGCTATCCGTGAGGAAGCGCACGTCATTCCAATTGGCACCGGTCAGGTCCAGTGACCCATCACCGCCGATGACAATGTCCCCTGCCCCAACGCGGCCAAACTGAACACTGTTGAACGTGTCAAGGAAGGCCACTTCCGCAGTGGTGAGGTTCAGCGTGCCGGCACCCACATCGTTCAGCGCGATGCCGTTCCCATCCGTATAGGGATTAATATAGATATCGCCTGAGGCAGAGACAATCGACGAAATCGCCATGTCATCCGCCGTCAGGATTACATCAGATCCACCGCCAAGCGCATTTACAACAATGTTAAAGCTTGGGGGATCCATCGCGGTGACGTTTTCGTTGATGGTCAGAAGTCCATCCTCAACGGCAATATCTACGTGACCACCTGCAGCCATAACGCCCATGGTGGTGCCGCCGCCAGAAGTAACCGAGCCGATGGTCAGATCACCGCCATCGCGCAAGAGCAGGTCGACGCTTCCCCCTGCCGTGATCGCTGCCGTAACTGTTGCACCTGCCGTTCCGGAGAGAGTGAGATCAACATCGCCTGAGGCCGCAGCCCGCAAGGTGCCGTCTGTAAAGAGGTAAGTATTGCCGCCATCTGTGATCGTACCGCCGGAAAGCAAAGTGACCGCTGCCCCGGAAGTGCTGGCATCCGTTGTGCCATTGGTGGTGATATCGCCGCCTGCATTGAACAAAATGCTTGTGCCGCCACGCACTGTGCTACCAATCGCGGTGGTGACATCCAACCCAGCTTGGAAGGATACATCCTGTGGCGAACCTGCAAAAGCGCCATTGCCAATCGAAATATTCTGATCGGCAGAGAATGCAACACCAGATGCACCGGTTACAGTGCTGTCCTGCCCGGTCATGACAGAACCACCTGAGGACGTTGCTGTAAGTGTGCCGCCTGCGGTTACCGAAGCAGTGGTGCCAAAAGAGATATCTCCGACCGCATCAAGCAACATACCTCCCGCCGAAGAGAGCGCGCTGTTTGCGGCAGCGCTGATACTGCCCCCTGCGGTCATGCTCAGCGGCCCGCCAGAGGTGATTTCGGCACTATCGCCAATGGCGATGTCCACGGCAGCGCTGAAGCTCACGGAAACAGAACCGCTTACCGTCGCGCCATCGCCAATCGAGATACCGCCCGTGTCGGAGATCAATGTGACATTGCCGCTAGCCGTAAGTGCGCCCGCGCCCACAGTGCCGTTTGATGCAACGGAAACCTGCCCATTGCCCAAACCCACTGCAGAGTTGCGGATATAGATATCACCATCAGGTGTGGATGTGTCCCAAACCGTCTCATCAACACCAAGTGGAACGCTGAGGATCGAAACACTGCCGCCGATCAGAACGCTCCCGTCCACCACATTGGTTACGGTAACGTCTCCGCCACTTTGGGCAGAAGCGGCAAGCTCGAATGTTTGCCCATTGGAGCCTTGAGTGGTGATGTCGATATCACCCAGATCCGTCTCAAGGCCAAGGCCATTGCTGGCCATCAGGATTGTGCCTGCGCCGTTAATGCCTGCGTTCCCAAGGAACATGGCATTACCAGTGCCACGCGCATCTACGGTGCCGTCGATGGTAACTTGATTGAACAAACTGCGCATGCCGACAAAGCCACCGCGCGTGCTGTCGACAACCACACCGGAATTGATCCTCACCAACCCATCAGCGCTAATCGCAATATCATTTGCGCCCGTTACATTAGAGGCAAACTCGATGCCGCCGCCGTGACCGTCATTTTCAATAGTAAGGTCACCACCGCCTGCGCCCGGCGCATTGATTACTTCAAGACCGGAACCGAAAGCTCCAACTGGGCCAACAAGCAAACTACCGGCAACAGTGTTATTTATCTCCAGATCGCCCGTATCGGTCACACCGGCAATGGTGAAGGTTGTCGTGCCGAGGCCTTGGGTATCTACGTTGATGCCGCTCGCCGCATCCAACCACAGCCCGCCTGAGCTCATGAAGATGGTGCTGCCTGCCGCTGTTGTAATCATGCCGGTGTCAGAGACAAGAGCTACGGTATACATGCCGCCATTGGCATCAAGATCGCCACCGTTAAGGGTCAGATCATCTTGCGCCTGAAGTGTTGTATCCCCGCCAGCGGTAAAGTCCTCTTCGAGGGTCAGACTTCCGCCGGTCGCGTCAAACCGGGTCCAGGAACCAACGCTCAAGCCCACATATCCGCCTGCTGTGCCGACGGTCAGGTCGCCTGCATTGAGACCTTCCAGGCTGCCGCCAACCATCCCGGAAAGGGTTGAGCCATCCATAAAGAAGTTGGCCCCACCGGTTACATCCAGCGCCAACGCGCCGTCACCGCCCGCAAAGCCTACATCCACGAAACTTCCGCCGCCAGCGATGGAGGCAACGTCAAGAATGGCAGTACTGCTTTGATGCAAGGCCAGCGAAGGATCGCTGTCTGCGAAGGTTAGCGCACCGCCTTGGAGGACAAGGTCAAAGTTCTCATCCACCAGATCAACGGTGCCCATGCCGCCAACAAAGATGTCACCCACACCCGTCGCTCGACCGATGGTCAGCGTGCCGGAGCTAGCAAGGTAGTCCAATTCCGCATTGGAAAGGTTAAAGGTTCCGCTCGCATCACTGAGGCCAACGCTCGTCGCATCCGCATCAGGCCGCAGCGCAATGTTGACCCCGGTGATTGCCGCGCCAAGTGCCACGGTGTCAGCTTCCACCAATACGTTACCACCGGCACTAATTGCGCCAGAACCCATGTTCGCAAACTGGCCTGAGTTTGCATCAAGAAGAACATCGCCCGTGGCATTGATGGCACCGGTTATGGTCAAATCAGAATGAACTTCAACCGAGATTGTTCCGCCAGAGGCCAGTCCACCACCATTGCCAAACCCGCCGATCTCCAGATCGCCGATATTGTCGATCGTGATATCGCCTGCTGCCGAACCCATCATCAAGGAAGCTTCGGTATTCAGGGTAACGGTTCCGCTGGAGGTAAAGCCAAGAGCGCCTGTCGCGCTTTGGAACGCAATGTCGGTGACACTGCCGCCACCAGATACGTCTGCAACATCCAGAAGGACACGCGCACCATCTGCCATATTGAGACCCAAGCGAGCATCACTGAAGGTAACGTCGCCCCCGCCAAGGGCAAGGTCAAATCCCTCCGTAGTCAGATCGATTGTTTCCGCGTCACCAATTGTAATGGAACCTGTACCGGTTTGAAGTCCGATGGCCACGGTTCCCGTTGTTTGAAGGAACCCAAATTCTGCATCTGCGAGATTGAAAGCACCGCTGGCGCTGCCAAGGCCAACGGATCGGCCCGTGGTACCTGGCGCAAGGCTAATGTCAGTCCCGCTGATGGTCGCACCGATGTTCACCGTATCCGCCACGATCTCAACGAGGCTGTTGGCGGAAGAAACATGACCGTCGCCTGAATTCGTAAAGGCTCCAGTGCCGGCATCGAGGATGATCTCGTCCGCAGCATCAATGCCAGCAGTAAGTGTCAGATCGGAAGCAACTTCCAAATTGATTGATCCGGCTGATGAAGAAAGGCCGGTGATGGTCTCTCCCGTCATCGTTCCCGAAGCTGTATCGATGATAAGTTCGATGACTTCAAGATTACCACTGTTGTAGATATCAATATCACCTGTGGCACTACCTGCCAGCTCGCCCGCGCTTGCACGCAAGGTGACATCTCCATCCACAATGAATGCAAGAAGGCCATCTGGATTGCCGCCACCTGCATCGGGGAACACGACATCGAAATTAACCCCGCCGCCAAAGATGTTGTTGGCTTTCACCCCGAAGCCCAAACCTGCGCCCATCATGACGGCGGTCTGATTGTCATCGAAGTAAACGTCGCCGCCTTCCATGGTGAGGGTATAGTTCCCACCGGTGAGGTCGATGGTACCCTGACCCGCAATGAATATGTCGCCAGTGCCGTCCCGATGGCCGATATCCACCCATTCGGCGCTTAGGTTTTGAAGCTCTGCCTCTGACAGGTTGAACGTGCCGGAGCTGTCGTTCAGCCCGATGGTCGTAGCTGTTGAGTGAAGTCGTAGCTCGACAAAGTTACCGGCGGTAATCATTGCGCCAATTTCAATCGTATCAGAGGAAATGAATACCTCTTCGCCTGCAGTGAGCGTTGCTGTGTTGCTGAAATCGCCGGTGCCAGCGCCAAACCCAATGTCGCCATCTGCTGTAACCGCACCAGTGATGCGAATATCAGAATCTTCGCTGCGGACAGCGACATCGCCGGTGGCGGTCCCTGCCCTGGCAACAGAAATCCCCGTCACCGTTATCGTGGCACCGCCCGTGTGCTCCACAAAGAAGTCACCATCGCCGGTCGAGCCGCTAAGAGACATGGTTCCGGATGCCCGCACGCCATCCATATGGCCGCCGACATCGTTGCCCGCATCCAGTTGCAAAGCACCGCCTGCCATATCAATGCGACCGCCGCCATTGAAGATGCTGCCCGAAGCCGTAAGGATCACATCATGGGCACCGGAAGTAGCATTGATCGCCACGCCCGCTGTAGTGCCGAGAGACAAATCGCCCGTGATATCCATAGTCAGGGTATCGTTGACGATGATGGTGCCCGTCTCGACTGTGGTATCACTATCATTGGTAAGATTGATAGTGCCGCCTGCTTCCAGATGGTCAATGGAAAGCACACCGGAATTATCAAGCGCAATGGACCCCGTGGCGGTGCCTGTGAGCGAACCCAGCCCGATGGTGATTAGATCAACATCACCAGCAGCGTCAAAATTCAAACTGCTGCTGGCGGAGCCAGCAAAATCGATGTCGGGCATAACGCCGCCGCCGACAATGTGGCCAACATCAAAAGACAAATTGCCGAATTGGCGGAAAGTCATTCCGGTGGAGCCATCCCCGAAGGTAAGGTCGCCACCGTTGATAAAGAGATCAAATCCGTTGTCCGCCAGGGCAAGTGTGCCGGCCCCACCAATGCCAATCGCACCGGTTCCATTGATCGCACCAATGGACACCGTGCCAGTGGTGTTCAGCCAATCAAACTCAGCATTGGTCAGGTTAAACGTGCCCGTTGCGTTGGAAAAACCGATGGTCGTTCCTGCTGAATTTGGACGCAGAATTATGTTTCGGCCCGACAACATACCGCGAATATCAACGGTGTTGGCAATCGTAATCAACTCGCCTGCTGCTGCGGCGGATCCCCCGGAGAGAACGGAAAAATCACCATTGCCAGCATAGAACGTCACGTTACCGTCACCTGTAACGGTTCCTGCGATTTCCAGATCTGCGTGACTGTTGAAGAGGGTTATGTCACCGGTCGCGGAGCCGCCACCAAAGGCATTCACCGACTGCACCGTCATGGTGCCGCCACTGTTTGCGACATGAAAGCCGCCACCGGCGGAGAAACCTGACAGGCTGAATGTGCCAGATGTATCAATCAGGCTATTGCCCGCACCGACCGCGCCGCCAGCATTCATGGTCAGAGTGCCGCCACCGGACATATCAATAATGCCGTCGCCATCCACAATGTCGCCGGTGACCGAAAGTGACACATCAAACAGACCACCTGATGCATCAATGGCAACACCAGCTGTGCTGCCGATGGTCAAGGTGCCAGAGATCGTAAGGCCGATATCGCCGCCCGCGACGATGGTTCCTGTTTCAATATCGGTATCACCAAAGTTGGTGAGGCTGATCGTGCTGTCTGAAGCCAAATGATTTATGGAGAGATCACCAGCGTTAGCCAGAACAACGGGGCCTGTGGCCGTTCCAGTGAGCTTTCCTAAACCTTCCGTGCGCAGATCAACTCCGCCCAGCACGTCAAACACCATTTGCCCGCTGGAACTTCCGGCAAACTGGATGTCCGCCATGGCCCCGCCACCATTGATGCCGTCCACATCAAGGGTCAGCTGTCCTCCATCGCGGAAGGTCATGCCCGTGGCGCTATCATTGAAAGTGATATCACTGCCGCGGATTACCAGATTGAACGTGTTGTCCGCCAAGGCGAGCGTGCCGGCATCCCCGACAAAGATAGATCCATAATTACCATAAGTGCCATACTTGCCACCTGGGTTGGCGACACCCAAGGTAACGGTCCCCGTGGTGTTGAGGAAATCAAACTCGGCATTGGTAAGATTGAATGTGCCGGAAGCGTTTGACAGCCCCATGGTTGGACCAAATGATTCCGGCCGGATCGTGATGTTGTCAGCCGTGATCATGGCTGCAATACCAACAGTGTCTGCAACAACGGTGACATCCATGCCAGCCGTGATACTGCCCGCGCCAACATTGGAAAAATCACTAAACCCAGCATCCAGGATCACAGAGCCGCTGGCATCTACTGCCCCATCGACCTGCATGGACCCATCAAGACTTCTGATGACAATGTCGCCAGCATCACCGCCACCGGCTGCCGCGGATGCGCCATGGACAGACATTGTAGCGCTGCCTGTGTTTTGGACATGAACGCCGCCAGCTGCAGCATCGGCAAACAGGTCTGTAACACCATCTGTATGGATCAGGCTTGCGCTTGAGCCAACGCCGCCACCGGCGGTAAAGGTCAACGTGCCGCCACCCATGTTGATGACACCATTCCCACCAACAATATCTGCGCCCGCATCAAGGATGACATCCCCGCCTGCGCTAGCGTCGATGGTAACGCCCACGGCGTTGCCGACCGTGATTGTGCCGCCAGCGGTGACACCAATGTCGCCGCCGTTGCCGTTCAATGTGCCGGTATCAATCAGGACATCGCCAACGGAATTGTTGATGCCGATGGAACCACCGCCAGAAACTATCGATCCGGTCTCGAAGGTTCCCACTGCACCAGCACTTAAAGCGCCATTGGTAATCGAGATATTTCCGCCATTACTATCAATAATGCCATTATTGTCGAAATTGGCATTTCCGGCGGAACGGTTCGCGGCGGTGCGTGCATCATCATTGATGATAATGTCGATATTGCCGTTATTGGTAGAGACCGTCACGCCGGCGCTAATGGAGGTTGATCGACCCGAGGAAATGCTTATCCCGCCCCCACTGATGGTCGAGGCAGCGCCATTGATGGAGTTGATAACGAACACATCGTTGTCCGCCAAAACCGTAACAGTGCCGCCAGTATTTAGAGTGCCCTCAAGAGCTGCGGAAACTGATGCTGTTACCGTGAAATTATTGGGGTCGATGAGAACTTCGCCAGCGCTGCCATTGGGCGCACCAACATCGACAGCAGCCAGGAACAGTGTTTCCTGCTTGCCGGAAACTTCCACAAAGCCGCCATCGCCGCCATCGGCGCCGCCACGCGCTGAAACGTTTCCGCGATTCTCTGTTAGGCCATCCGCCCACAGAATAATATCGCCGCCATCTCCATCGGCAAGAGCATCGGCGTTCACCGTCGCCCCTTCTGAGATGATAACACTGTTGGCCGTGGGTAAGTCCCCGCCGCCTTGGTAACCGCCGCCGATGCGAATATCACCGCCGCCAGCACCACCGGTAACAGAAACACTTGCGCCACTGTCGACAACAATATCGCCGCCAAGGATGGTGACCGAGCCGCCTATCTCGCCTGCATCATCACCGGCAGCGGAAATGTCGCCGCTGACAGAAACGCCGCCATCGCCTCCGGAAAGAACAATAACGCCATTTTCTACGCCAACCGAGTTGGCCTCAACAACGCCGTCCATATTGATGACGTTGTTGACGATATCTTCAGCCGCAAGAGCGGTTACCGCAATCACCCCGCCGTCAGCAGAGATGACGCCGGTGTTCTCAACCAGGGCGCCGCCATCTTCAGGGGCAGCAGTGACTTCTGCGCCCGTATCAAAGCTGAACAGACCGTCGCCATAAAAATCCAGCGTAAATGTCCGCGCACCCGCCAGACCAACAGAGCCAAGCCGTGCGGAAATGATGCCGGAATTGCGTACAGTGGGGGCAACCAAAGTGGCCATGCCAGTTTGAGCAACGGTGATCAGACCTTCATTGATGATGGTGGCATTTTGATTGGGGCTTGCGATATTGAAATCGAAATTGCCCGACATAAAGTTTTCATTGGTAATATCGGCTGTGGTTGCCACCAAACCGCCAACATCTACAAAAGCAGTACGCCCAAAGATCACGCCGCTTTGGTTGACCAGGAAGACGTATCCATCGGCGGTCAGAACACCATCAATGTAGGACGGGTCAAACCCGATAACCCGGTTCAGAGCGACAGAGCCTGAATCTGGTTGGTCAAAATTTACGGTCTCATCTTCGTCAATGGAAAAGCTGGTCCAATCGATAACGATACGATCAGAAACCTGATCAATATTGATGGTGGTGTCATCGACACTGGAGATGGTGCCGACCCCACCAACAATCTCACCGCCTTCGGGGTTGGCATAAGCACGTTCAATGCTGGCCGATAGCGCCACAGCAACAAGAGAAGCCGTCAGCGCCGTGCCTTTAAGCAGACGCCCACGCAAATCAGGCAGAAAGGGGCCACGCAAATGGGCCTGGGCGGTATGCGCCCAGATCTTTGCCTGTCCTGTCTTAGCCCTCTTGATCATCCGCTCGCTTTCAATTTTCACTACCGCAAATTACAAAAATTATTACTCAACACACTGATTAAAACTGCACCGTTGCCCGCATCAAGAATCGATGCTGATCCGCCCGGCTACCAATATCGAGAGAGGCAATGGGCCTCGCATATTCAAGATCGATGTAAGCATCATCACCCACCTCTGAACGCACGCCAAACCCTGTGGAAGCCAGGTTCCGATGCGGGGCAAAACCGATATCTTCATTATAGGCAACGCCGTAATCCAGGAACGCGTAGGCCTCATAGGCCTTGAGCCAGCCCCAGTCCGGCCGGTCGCCATACCGAAACTCCGCCATGAACCCATAACCATGCTCGCCTGCGATTTCAGAGGGGTCGTACCCACGCCCGAACTCATCGCCGCCAGCACGGAACTCTTCCGAACTCAGCAGCGTGTCGAAGGAGTATTGACCTTTGGCTGCCAAAAACAGATCAAACCGATTAAACAGACCTTGCGTACGTTCCACCCGGGCCTGAAGGGACGTAAACCGGCTCGTGCCTTCCAGGCGGGAGCGTCCCAATTGATCATCGCTGGATGATCCAAACCACGGCAGCCCATGGCGGATGGAAACATCTACGTTGGATTGGGCACTGCCAAGGAAATCAAACGGCAACAGCCACCTTGGAAGCACATCTTCGAAATCAACATTCATGCCCGCGTTGATGACGGTGAGCCGGTCCCGCCCAATGGATTCGCTCTGCACCGTGGAGCGCACCATGGAATGAGAAAGCTCTACCGTGCCGTAGATGGAACGCGCCCGTGTTCGCAGGAACGGATAGCTGAATTCAGCGGCATAGCGATCTGAACGGGTTTTAATGTCCAGGACGGCCAAACTGTAGCCCGGATGGCTAAGAGTTTGGGTTGCGGTCATGAGCAGCCGCAGGCCTTCGCCAAGAATTTGTCCCTGGTACGAAATCTGCCCGTACCATTGTTCCATTGGAATGGGCTCGACGATCTGTTCGCCGCCATCGTAGACAGCCTCGCGGGAATCCATCGTGCGGTAATAGATAAGTTCCGTCCTGTCCCCATAGGGGGCAAAACCATTGGCCCCAAGGCTCAAGGCACCTGCCCAAGGGCCCGCATAATGAGAGCCGTGGTTATTGACAGACAGATATCCGTCCAGCGCATCGCGCTCGACTTCCACAACCAATTGCGCGGCCCCGGGGCCCGATGTGCCGGGACGGATCACTGCTACCGCCTTGATGCCGGGAAGGTCATTGGCCAAGAGCAAATAACGCTCGATGTCCTGTGTCCGAACCGGGGCGATCCGCAATAGGCGATTGACGTATTGTTCCACCTGCCACTTTGTTGGGCCGATATCACCCACCACAAAGACGTCTTCAAAGAAGCCTTCAATCACTTCAATTCGGAAGATACCGTTTTCAATGCGCTGCGCAGGTACAAGAACGCGGGTCAGGAGATAGCCTTGAGCGCGATAAGTGGTCTGGATTTCCGCTGCAAGGCCATAAAGCTCTGCCAAGCTCACCTCGCGTCCCACAAATTCGGATGTCATCTCGGCGATTTCGCCATCGCCAAGGGCTGTTGCCCCGATAATATTGATTTGGGCCGGCGTCAGCATAAGCTGATCTGCTTCGGGCGGCACCGTGCTGCGCGCCGCAGGAACTTCAATCGCGGGCAAATCACCGTCGCGACGAGGCGGCACATAGTGGGGAATTGTGGTCAGGCCCTCGACAGTGGCTCGCGCGCCAGCAGGCACCTCTGGAACAGGTGGAGGCGGTGGTGGTGGTGCTTGTGCCAACACTGGCACAGCAGCCAACAATAGGAATGACAGGAGAGATAGTCCGAGGAAAAGGCGCATCGCCTCAACGGCAGCCACACGCCGAGCCACGCGCGCCTTGGCACGCACTTGAGGTTGGCGCCGAGCCCATAAAGACCGACTTGCCAGCTTCACTTCCCCCTCATTCTGGTCCCTGCAAAATCGCAAGAACCAAACCCCCACGCGAAATAAGCTGAGGCAAGAGCATCGCGCGGAATTGCTCTGCCTGCTTCTTCGGCAAAAACATCCGAAAAAAGACCCACGTCCCCCGCACCAACGGGGCACGCTCAAAACCTGCGGCGGGTCCATTTTCGGCACGAATCTGCCGCCTACGCCACACTTTAACCATCTATTAACGGAGGCAAAGGGTCAATCGGCGCGTGAAATTAACCCTTCATCAACCACACCCCCAGTTCGCGATGGCTCCCAGTGCCATTTTCATCAAATTTTCAGGGACTTATCGCCAAATCGGGTGGACCTAAGTTACCGCCTATTAGGAGGCTGTAGTGCAAGCTACGTTCCGAGGCGTGGTGAAAAGCTCACACTTTGTGACGTTTGAACCGAGGAGCAGGACAAAATGGACTTTAATGAAGCTCTCAGCGGTCTGTGGCACGCATGGATGGTGTTTGAGCAGTGGATTCCATTCTGGGACCCCTGGGGAGCCACAACTGCCGCTTTTTTCCTGCTGTATTTCTTTGGGCGCTTGGCCCGGACTTCGGTCTGATCGGCACCGATCAGCTTACCCCGCCTAAGGCCCGCATGATGAGCCGCACCATGGATTCTGCAAGATCTTCCCGGCCCATTTCCCGGCGCTGGCCTACTATCGAGGTCTGCCGCATAATGCCGACGACCGCCTGACCTCCCAGCACAGCATCGAAATCACTTGGAAGAGTCCCGTCATCCTGATGGCCTTTGATGATGTCAGACCAGACGTCACCCCATTGCTCCAGAATATTGGCATCCGGCACCTCGCCTTCGTTCGACGCCAGAAGACCGGGATCGGTTACCGCCGCTTCAAAGACACCAGGAAATTCTTCGCCATAATCAAACGTGGATTCGATAATCCCGCGCACCTGATCTTCAAGGTTGGTAACGCCTTCGATGCGGTTCATGGCCGCCTGAGTAACCTCATCACGGGCCTCATCCACAAAGGCCAGGAAGCAGGCTTTCTTGTCATCAAAGTGAAGATAGAACGTGCCGTGTCCAACGCCTGCCTGTTTGGCGATGTCCTGAGGGCGGGTGTCGTGATAGCCTTTCTCAACAAACAGAGTGCGCGCTGCCTCTAAAAGCTTGCGGCGACTTTCTTCCTTGCGACGGCTGCCGCGGGTTGCGGGTCTCGTCTCATTGATTTCTGCTTCGTTACTCATGTTACCTCAAATCACACCCGTTGTTTTTCCGGGCTTACTTATCCGTCTGTTTCAGGCCCGCCAGCACTCAGGCAACTTGTACTCAGGTAATCTGTTTAATCCCGGAAGGATGGATCAACCTTGTCCATCTTCCGCAACAGCGCTGGCCAGGCCAGCTTGCCCGCCGAGCCATTGAACAAGACCTTGCCTTGATCGCTTGTCTTTTCCGGCACCCCCTGGTGAGGCTGGGTCCATGTTCCCCCGCCCGAAAGCGCCTTGATCTGCATGGTGCAGGCCCGCTCAAGAAAGAACATGCCCATGAACGCATCCGCGCAGCTTGCCCCGCAGGACAAGGTGCCGTGATTGCGCAAGATCATAAGATGCTTCTCGCCAAGGTCAGCCACCACGCGCTCGCGTTCGTCCAGGTCCAGCGCGATGCCTTCGTAATCGTGATAGGCCACCTGCCCCATCAACATCATCGCATGCTGTGACAGGGGCAAAAGCCCATCTTTTTGCGCAGCAACAGCAACACCATCATCTGTGTGCAAATGAATTACACAGCCCGCATCATGCCGTGCCATATGCACAGCACTATGGATTGTAAACCCAGCAGCATTGACGCTGAAATTCGTATCCTGAAGAACCTTTCCTTCCGTATCCACCTTGATCAGGCTGGACGCGGTAATCTCGTCGAACAACAAGCCATAAGGATTGATGAGAAAGTGATCATCCGTGCCCGGAACACGTGCCGAGATGTGGGTGTAGATCATGTCGTCCCAGCCATGATGCGCCACCAGCCGGTAGGTCGCCGCCAGATCCACGCGCACCTGCCATTCTTCGTCGGAGACAGCATCCTTCAAGGACGGTATCTCCGGGTTGGTCAGGGCCGCGAAGTTAAAACCCGACACCTGCTCTGGGTGCCCTTGTGATCGATCCAATTGGTTTCCCCCAAAGTTCTTTTCTTGTTCATGATCTCCCAATTCTGGGGAATCTGACATTTCGTCAGATGGTGCCGTTTCCCCCACGGTAAGGCAAGAAGAAAGGCATGGGCAAAGGGCATTAAGAGGGCAAACCCGGGATTTATCGAAAACCAAAGCAGCAGATCAATCCGCAACAGGCACTGGACCGCCTTCGACAACAGTTAGGTAAAACTTTTACCTCAGTTTGCATTTAAATTTACACCGAAGTTGCAATTCGGGATGCGCGCCCAGGGAGCGTTCAATTTTGCGCGAGCCCGCCGCAAAAAGCGATTTCCATCCCCGCTTCCGGGGATAACGCCAAACTCGAGTACCAACCCGCCGACAGCGGCACAAATTACTTATCCCGCCCCTATCCCCGGAGCCGTGGTTTCTGGGTCCACGAAGGGTAAAACTTGTTATCCCCGTTTTGCTCATTTTTCGTGGAAACGACAGAAGGTCAGCGAATGAGACGAGTTGTTGGTTGATCGAGTGTTCAGCAACAAGCCATCTCACTCTCTGACCGTTCCGTAGATCCCTGCAATGAATGCACTACTGTCCGGTTTAACTCATCAAGTTGCGCTTCAACTCAGTATTTTGTTGGGATCGATACCGATTTCGATATTTGAGACTCTGTTTTTATCAATGCCCAACTATGGTCTGCCACCCCCACCCCTCCGCTTCGCTCCGGACCTCCCCCATCCACAAGGGGGAGGTAATTATTGGTGTAATCATGCGGATTTCGTCCCTTCCCCCCAGCGTGGGGGAAGGTCAGGATGGGGGGGGGGGATGCCGGAGACACATGGCACTCTGAGTGGTATGTGGGAATCTAAACCAGACAGTAGTGGAATTAATGCAGGGATGACCACCAAAAAAATCGTCATTCCGCGATTCATTCGCGGCAACTACGACAAGCTCAGCGATTGGGATGGCTAGCCGGTTTGATCGAAAGGGCCAGAGCAAATCAACCCTTTGGCTCGCCATTTAATCCGCCTGCGGATTTTATACTTAACTTATCCCGGAAAATTCTTCTGGATTACAGCTCATTCCATTTGGTCATTCCGCGATTCATTCGCGGCAACTACGACAAGCTCAGCGATTGGGATGGCACCGGCTCGCATTCGAGCGCTGCAACACACCATCTCGCAAAGGCGATGGTGCAGTAAATTCCTTGGCCTGAATGCGCCATAACGCAAGGAGGCCAAGGAATGACCAAAAGTAAGGGGCAGTGCCGAAGGCACGTCCCTGGCCGGGAACGTTCTATCGGTGAGGAGTGATCGATTTACTCTGACCCCTGAGCGCATTGATCACGTTCGTTTTAAACGTGTCAACTCCTTCATGCCAAGGGAGATGGCTTCCTGCAAATCTACAAGTGGAATTTTGTGTTCATCCTTATTTCGCGACAAAGAGTATTCCTCACGAGCATTTTCGAAGAATGAATGAAGTGATATTTCGAAATCACCTTCCCCTCTCTCTTGGCTGATAATCAAACCAAGCTTTTCAGTAAAAGCGATTTCAGCTATATACTCATCATATTCTGCCGCCGTTCCTACTGAAATTCGAAATACTCGTTGTCCTGACATATTATCGCACCCCTTTATAGAAAGGGAGAATTCTATCACCAAATTCAAAGGGATCAGAGCAAATTCATCGGCTTCCACCCCCACCCGTTTCGCTTCGCTCACCGACCTCCCCCGTCCACAAGGGGGAGGTGAACAAGAAAGTCGCTCCCAGCTTCACTTCCCCCCTTGAGGGGGAAGGACAGGATGGGGGGTATGCCGTAGGCACGTCACTGGGCGGGGGCATTCTACTAATGCAGAGGGATCAACTCACTCTGACTTCATCGACTTCATGGACCGATAGGCCTCGAACATCACAAAAAATGCGAATCCAATACTGATCAGTATCAAGATCGTCCGCACGTACGAGCTATACTCTGGTATCAGTATTCCAAGCAGGAAAAGTCCGAGCACTATTGGAACAATCCCAAAAAAGTACCAACTCTCCAATTGAATGGGTCGCCCTGATTTTTCCGCTGCATAATTTGCCGACGCAAAATGCATCACCTGATATATCGCCAGTAATGATATGATCACCGACACAATCCCCCCGGACGATACGACGTCAGGTATTGCAAACCCAAGCAATGGAAATCCAATTGCCACGGCGAATAGTGAAAAGACGAGTATCCAATATACTTTGGTCTTCATCTAATTTGCCCCCATTGATCATCGCCAATTTGCAGAGATACCCTGGTATTTCCACACACCAAATGCTATAAGTATCTTACTATGCATTCAATTGCGTGTAAGAGCAACTGCCGTCGAAGTCTTTCACCTTACCCAAACATCCCCACCCAACATTCACGCCCCGCCCTGCACCTTTGTCACCGCGTCCAGCCATCCGGCGTATCGACGCTCGCGGTCGTCGTCGCTCATTTGCGGCTCGAAGCTCGCGTCCAGCGCCCAGTGGTGGGCGATATCGTCCGTGCTCTGATAAAGACCGCTACCCAGGCCAGCCAGATAGGCGGCCCCCAGGGCCGTTGTCTCGGTGACCTTCGGCCGCTCCACGCGCAGGCCTGTAAGATCTGCCAGTCTTTGCAACAGCCAGTCGTTCGCGACCATGCCGCCATCAACCCTGAGAGCCGTGGGAGCATTGCCAACATCCGCCGCCATGGCGCGCATCAAATCTTGTGTCTGATAGCAAACTGCATCCAGGGTGGCGCGCACCAATTCCGCTCGCCCCGTATCAAGGGTCATGCCCAGCATCGCCCCTCGGGCGTGCGGGTCCCAGTAGGGTGCGCCAAGGCCGGTAAAGGCTGGCACGAGGTAGACCTGATCCTTGTCGCTGGCACCACGCGCGAGGGCTTCTGTTTCTGCGGCATCCTTGATGAGTCCTGCCTTGTCCCGCAGCCATTTGACCGCTGAGCCCGCAACAAAGATGCTGCCTTCCACGGCGTAAGTGGTCTGCCCCTTCAGGCGGTAGGCCACGGTGGACAGAAGCTTGTTCTTGGACGTCGCACATTTTGAGCCCGTGTTCAGCAGCGCAAAACAGCCCGTTCCATAGGTGGATTTCAGCATGCCTTCTTTGAAGCAAGTCTGCCCAACGGTGGCGGCGTGTTGGTCCCCGGCGATGCCGCACAGTAAAACCTCCGCACCAAGAATATCTGGGTTCATCACGCCGAACTCGGCGTCGCAATCCTTGACCTCCGGTAGAAGGTCCCGAGGGATGTTGAGCCAGGAGAGGATTTCGTCGTCCCATTTCTGCTCATGGATATTGAACAACAGTGTGCGTGATGCGTTGGTCGCATCTGTGGCATGAACGGCCCCGCCTGTGAGCTTCCAAAGCAGCCAGCAATCCACCGTTCCTGCGGCCAGCTCGCCTTTGGCGGCCCGGGCTCGTGCGCCCTCGATATTGTCGAGCAGCCACGCCAGTTTGGTGCCGGAAAAATAGGGGTCCAGCAGCAGGCCGGTTTTGGCTTGAACCGCGCTTTCCTTGCCTTCGTTTTTGAGGCGCTCGCAAAGCCCTGCCGTGCGCCGGTCCTGCCAGACGATGGCGTGATACAGCGGCTCGCCGGTCTTGCGATCCCACAGGATGATCGTCTCTCGTTGATTGGTGATCCCGGCCGCGCGGATATCGGAGGCTTGGAGCTTTGCTGCTTTCACAGCCTCCCGGATGCAGGTTTTCGTGGTCTCGAAAATCTCATTTGCATCATGTTCCACCCAGCCGTCGGCGGGATAATGCTGGGCGATCTCGATCTGGTGGGAGCCCTTGGGCGTGCCGCCAGCATCAAAGACGATGGCGCGGGAGCTGGTGGTTCCCTGATCAATGGCAAGAAGGTGTGTGGCGCTCATGATGTTCTCGTTTTGCTGAGGCGACCTCAAAAAGCCGCAATATGACCAAGATCAATGCGCAGGCAGTGGCAGTTGGGGGAAACACGCCCGACCCTTTTTCCGCTGCCTCGTTCTGGCAGGGCGGCAGCCTATGTGCTAAGGGCAGATTGTTCAAATGAAGGCGGCAGGATTTCTGCTGCAAAAGGACATAAATCAGGGCCATGGACCTCAATACACCGCAACCGCTTTTAACATCCGAGCCGATGGTCGACCCATTTGGGCGCACCATCAGCTACTTGCGTCTCTCGGTCACGGACCGGTGCGATTTCCGCTGTGTCTATTGCATGTCTGAGCACATGACCTTCCTGCCCAAGCGCGACCTTCTGAGCCTTGAGGAGCTGGAGCGTCTGTGCGGCGTTTTCATGACACGCGGCGTGCGAAAGATCAGACTGACCGGTGGTGAGCCGCTTGTCCGCCGCGGGATCATGGAGCTGATCGGCAATCTGGGGGCTCATGTGAAATCCGGGCAGCTGGATGAGCTGACCATCACCACCAATGCCAGCCAGCTCTCACGCTTTGCGACGGATCTTTATGCCGCCGGCGTCCGCCGCATCAATGTTTCCATCGACACGTTAGAGGCTGAGAAGTTCGCCTCCATCACAAGGTGGGGACGGCTTCATCAGGTGCTCGACGGGATCACCGCCGCGCTTGAGGCTGGCCTCAAGGTCAAGCTCAATACTGTGGCTCTTAAAGGCATCAATGATACTGAGATCCCCTCAATGATCGAATGGGCTCACGGGCTGGGCATGGATTTCACGGTGATCGAGGTCATGCCGCTGGGCGAGGTTGGCGAGAACAGGATGGATAATTTCCTGCCCCTGTCCGAGCTGCGCGAAACGCTTTCCCAACGATGGACCATGGAAGACCTGGCCGACAGAACGGGAGGGCCAGCGTCTTACGTAAGAGTGAGAGAGACCGGTGGGCGTCTGGGGTTCATCACCCCGCTGAGCAATAATTTCTGCGAGGGATGCAATCGCGTGCGGGTTTCCTGCACAGGGCAGCTCTACACCTGCCTGGGTCAGGAGGGCTCCATCGAATTGCGCGAGCCCCTGCGTGCCTCACTCAACAACGAGGCACTGGACCAAGCCATCAACAAGGCCATTGGATCAAAACCCAAAGGCCATGATTTTGGTATCGAAGGCGGCAAGATGACGGGCGGCATTGCCCGGCATATGTCAGAGACAGGCGGCTAGGTTCATTTCGCTCACGCCAGTGCATCCGGATGCACGGCTCCGCCAGGGCGGCGCATAAGCGCCGGGCCGCGGTCGCGACCTGTGCGGATCATCTCAGTTTGACGTAATTTATGCGAGCTTGCCCCCCGCACCTTATTCGATGATGATCTGGTGCGCCCAGGTCGAGCCATCGGTGATGGTCAGCTGCTCAAAGCCCATGAGCTTCAGCAAATCATAAAAGGTGAAAAGCTCTTCCACGCCGTACTCAGTGAAGAACTCCGTGGTGCGAGCGTAGGCCGACATTTGCGCCATCACCCCGCGGGCCCGGAACAAGGTCGCAAAGACATCATCATTGAGCGCCGTGATCACCAGCTTTTGAGCCTCGCCGCCCTTGGCAAAGATCGCGTATTCCGGCGGATAGGGAGAGGCCGTCTGAGCAAGGGTGAGCTGGGTTACGAAATTAACGCGCGCCGACCGGTCCGAAGATGGCAAGGTTTGTGCCCGGGCCACATAGGTCTCCCGCGTTTCAACCTCTGGATAATAATACCCCTCGTGCCGATCTGTCGCCAAAGCGGACGAAACCATGGAAGCGGTCAGTAAGGCAGTGGCGGCGAAAATATGGACCAGTCGTTGCAACATGCTTTTCTCCCTCAAAGCAGGATACCAGTAGAATTGCCCCATACTGACTGCGCCGTGCCTATTGAACAAGCCACAGACAGGTGCTTCTTGAGCAAACTCTGGCATTGGGCAAAAAGCGCTCTATAGTGCAGTGCAACCGGTTTAATCCTCACGCCCGCCCCGGGAGGCTCCATGGCATTTGAGAAAATTGCCTTTCGCGCAAGTCCAACCGCTGAAGCACAAGAAACTCTGCGGTTTCTTCTCTCCCGGCATCAAGATAGTCCCGTGGAAGAGGCAGACGTGATTGTGGCCATCGGCGGGGATGGCTTCATGCTTCAGACCCTGCACCAGAACCTGAAATCCGGCCTGCCGATTTACGGTGTCAATCGCGGAACCGTTGGGTTTCTCATGAACACATTGAACGACACGGGCCTCTTGGAAAAGCTTGAGCGGGCTGAGGTCGCCACAATCCACCCTCTGGTCATGAATGTGGTGGGTTGCGACGGCAGCAGTCATGAGGCCCTGGCCATTAATGAGGTCTCCCTTCTGCGGGAGACACGCCAGAGCGCCCGATTGAGGATTTCTGTGGATGGTAAAGTCAGGCTTGAGCAGCTCCTTTGCGACGGGGCCCTTGTCGCAACTCCTGCGGGTAGTACGGCCTATAACCTATCGGCTCACGGGCCCATTATCCCTATTGATGCACGCCTGCTTGCCCTGACCCCGATTAGCGCCTTCCGGCCTCGTCGCTGGCGTGGGGCCCTTCTGTCTCACAAGGCTCATGTGAAATTTGAGATCCTGGAGCCAGAAAAAAGGCCCGTCAGCGCCGTGGCCGACCACACTGAAATCCGCCAGGTAGCTGAGGTCAACGTCAGGGAGCGGCGGCAGGTCAAACTTCGCCTCCTGTTTGATGAGGGCCACAGCCTGGAC
>JAJFIL010000290.1 GCA_021774965.1 Alphaproteobacteria bacterium | reverse complement strand
CGATTTCTGAACAGGTCCAGAGTGGTCAGTTTGCCGAGGTTTTCGGAAGCCGCCAGGAACTTGGCTCCTTCTTCTCCGATACGGTTGAACTTGAGAATGAGTTGATCCAGTTGGGAAAGGTTTTTCGAGTCAGCCAACGTCTGAGCGCCCACAGCCGTAATATTATTGGATTTTAAGTTCAGCACTCTTAATTTTGTCAAGAAGGGGGACTCGCAAAGGACTGCGACCCCTGCATCGCTGATTTCATTTTCACCTAATTCTAAATTTATCACGTTGGCGAGAACTTCTAAATTGGCTAACTTTTTAACGCCCTCATCGCCAATTTTTCTAGCTTCGAGGTCCAGCGTAATTTCATCAATGATATTTTTTTGTACTAACTCTTCAATTTCCATTATGGGACCGGACAAGATTGATATCAAAATTTATTCAGGTTCTGAATTTCATCAGTTGGGATTCATATTAAACCCAATCGAATTTAGGGTCAATTTTTTAAGAGACTGTTGTGTTTGTAGCGCTCATAGTTAGAACAATTTTTGAATTTGCTTTTTAGCTAAATTAAATTCGAAAATGGTATTTATTTTTACGAAAAAAACCGGATAAATTTTTTTATGAAAAATATTTAGTGGGAATGCGCTGGATTTCTGACTCAGTCTGTGATGATGCTCACGACTTTTGAGGCGGGAAACTTGCTACCGTTATTAAAAATAAGGGTGCTTCTATCAAACTGTTTATAATTAATATTAGGGCTTATAAATTATGAAGGTCAATAAGATATTGAAATTTCGCACTCAATTTGGCTTCTGATAGCACTGTGGCAGTATGTGATCTAGGTTGGAAGGGAAAGCAGATTTAATTGTTTGCAAGAAATTGGGAAAATGATAGGTTTATAGCTACAGGAAGTTTTAATCATTGGAGGAATGTTCAACTAATTTTTTGGAGTTTACCGTTATGAAAAAACTACTCGTAGTTTTAGTCGCCCTTTCTTTCTTTTTGGTCCCTCTAACCGCGAGTGCCGGTGAAGGCCCAATGAAATTGCCTGCAGGAGCTAATGCAGACGCTAACAAACATAATGAAGAAGGAATCATGCATTGGGGAGAGGGGCATTATGATGTCGCCTTGAAGCATTTTCAGGCCGCCTCTAAAGCGGGTGGTACCGGCGAGACTCATTTCAATGAAGCCATTTCTCTGGATAAGCTGGGGAAGCATGGCGACGCCACCATGCATTTTAAGGCGGCTAAAAAGAATGCCAATGGCAATGAAAAAATTCTGAACTCAGGAATTTTGAATGGTCATATTGGCCACTGAATAAGTTCAGTCGGTTGGTGTTAAATTACAGGAAAGTTTGAATAACGGTTCATTCCGTTTATGGGGTCGGCAACTTGATTTGCCGGCCTCTTTTTTATTTTCATTCATTGCCTCTTTAAGAGAAGGGTCGCAGATTCAATATTGCGATAATTCAATGCTGTATATTCCCGATGCGGATGTTTTTCTTCTTGGGGAGTGAAGGATAATATTGTGTTTTTCCTGGTGTTTTCTGATAGACTACTGGAAAATTCACCGCAAATTGGCTATAGGAGATTGATACCATGATGGGCATAGGCTTTCCCGAGTTGATGATTATTTTGGTCATTATTATGATTATTTTTGGCGCCGGCAAACTCCCGGAAATTGGTAATGCTTTTGGGAAAAGCATCAAGAATTTTAAAAAATCCATGAAAGAAGCAGAGGAAGAAGAGTCCGTAGACGATGCCAGCCAGGCCACTTCCGCCGATACCGCCGAGAACCCGGCTTCTGCGACAACTCAGCAAGCGGCCAAAAAAGAAGAAGAGATGATCGACGAAGCCGCCGCGGAGCTGAAGGAGACTCGAATTGGCACGATCAAAACCGCCCACGACGGGTTGGTTCAGCAGGGAGATGTTTTTACAGACTCCATGAAACGAACTCCAGGCGGCAGGGGAAGAGACCGGGGCGTCTCTCGGGATGTCTTCTAGGCAACCTTGAAAATCGGGCGCGGGAGACTTCTGTGCCTTGTTAGATTTCGGGTTCGACTTTGGTGGGTTTGAAGGCCAGAGTCCAACCCAGCAATAGACCCGCCGAGACCCATATTATTTCTTTGATGCGGCGCACGAAGGACACGGCCAGCCCCAAATCCGGCGTCAAACCCATAGCGGCAAAAATGAGGATCAGCCCTCCCTCTTGCGCTCCCAGACTCATCGGGATAAAGAATGACCCGACCCGTACCAGTTGGACCAGCGCTTCGATGACCCACAACTCCTGAAAACTTGGATCATAGCCAAGGTAATGTAAGGCGAGGTACAACTCCCCCAAACCCACCACCCATCCTACGAGCGCATAAAAAATGGAGAGCACGATTCTCCCTTGATATTCTTTGTAATACGCCGACATCAAGGTATTCAATACCTGCAAGTGATTCAGGAAGCTATGGTCCTTGTGCTTTGGAAACAGCCGACCCGCCCAGCCTGCAAGAACCCCTAACATTCCTGTCACCTGAAACAAAAAAAACAAGAAAATCAGGATGGTAAATACGATCATCCCGACGAGGCTAATAGTTTTGAATTCTCCGGTTACGACTTCAGAGTTTAGAATCAGAAAAATTCCGGGAATGAAAAAGAGAATGAGGGCGGTTAAGAAGGTGGTTCGGGCGAGGACCAGAGAGGCCAATCCCTGTTTAAACGTAAACTGGTAACAATCCTTTAAGAGTTGCGCCTTGACGGGTTCTCCCCCTACAGTTCCCAGAGGAGTGATGACGTTGTAAGCTTCACCGATTTGCCGAATCCGCCATAATGGCAATAATTTCAAATGGCGGGCCTGTTCAGGATGAAAGGCATAGCGCCAGGCGATGGTGTCGATATAAGTGACCAGAGCATAAACGATCATGATAAGGACAAAACCGAAGCCCACGTCCGAAAGCATTTTCAGTACCTGGGATACATCGACGAACTTTAAGGACCATATGAAAAACCCTAGACCGGCAAGGAGAAAAGAGAATTTTAAAATTATTGCCATTGGCAAGAGGAGGGGGAATGAGTGGTTTTTAAAAGGAACTACTTAGGAAAACGATTTTCAGCAGATAATTTCAGTTAGGATGAAGGAGGAGGGATATTTTTCTGAGAAAAAAAAGCAGGTCAACGGTCACACTCTCCTCCGATCATATTGATCATGTCAAATGTGGGGATGATGTCCGCAAGCATTCCGCCTTTACAAAGATCCGTCATTGCCGCAGTCATGGTGAAGCTGGGAGGGCGGACCCGACATTTGTATGGCTTCCCGGTTCCATCGCTGACAAGGTAGAACCCGAGTTCTCCGTTGGCGGCCTCGGTTGGAAAGTAGACTTCGCCGACAGGGGGTTTTAGTCCGTCGATAATCATTTTAAAATGGGCAATCATCTCTTCCATGCGGGAATAGACATCGGGCTTGGCTGGCGTCCTCATGTACGGGTTTGCCACGTTGATGGGCCCTTCGGGCATATCTTTCATGGCTTGTTTGATGATGCGCATGCTCTGCTTGATTTCTTCCATGCGGACCAGATAGCGGTCGAAATTATCTCCGGTGGTTCCGAGAGGAATGTCGAAGTCGATGCGGTCGTACACCAGGTACGGGTGTTGTTTGCGGACATCGTAATCCACCCCGCAAGCTCGCAAACAGGGACCTGTGAACCCCCAGTTGATCGCATCTTCCGCCGAGATGCCCCCCGTATCGCGCATTCGATCCAGAAAGATGCGGTTTTTGGTGAGCAGTTTATCCACATCGTCGAATAGAGAGTCCAGTTTTTTATAGGACGCCTGCAAGTCTTCGTCGAACCCCGGAGGCAAGTCGCACATCAGTCCGCCGATGCGAATATAGTTGGACGTCAGGCGGGCGCCGCAAACTTTCTCCAGAAGATCCCACACGATTTCCCGTGCTTCCACAAAATAAATGAACGCCGTCAAAGCACCCAGCTCCAGGGCCGCGGCGCCAATATTGGTGTAATGGTCCGAGATGCGGGATAGCTCGTTGGTCACCACGCGGATGTAATTACATCGATCCGTGGCTTCGATACCGCACAGTTTTTCAACCGCGAGTGCATAGCCGACGTTATTCATAATGGCCGAGCAGTAATTCAGCCGATCGGTGTAGGGGAAAACGTTGGAGTAGGTCACGCTTTCGCACATTTTTTCGAATCCACGGTGCAGATACCCGATCTCAACCTCCATGTTCACAACCGTTTCGCCATCCAGGGTCAGAAGAAACTTGACGGTTCCGTGGGTTGCCGGATGCGAGGGTCCCATATTGAGGACCATGTGATCGGTATGCAGTTGTTCTTTTAAATCAG
>JAJFIL010000289.1 GCA_021774965.1 Alphaproteobacteria bacterium | reverse complement strand
CCGCCGTCCACAACGATTCGACAACATCCATGCCGGATACGGCCAAGAGGAAGGCTCCGGCTCCGCACACCGCAAGATGGGCGACGTGGTAGCCCGAGATTCGATCGATGGACTCTTCCTCAACCGGGTATCCCGAGTTTTTGACCACCACGACGACGTTGGGATCGAGTTGACGCTTGAGCTCTCTCATCACGGACTTCATCAGCGTGTGGACTCTCACGACCCGCAGCCCTCCGCCCGCCGAACCTGCCATTGATCCCATGGCCACGACGATGAGAAGCACCGCAAGGACAAAGTCGGACAAGGTGGTCCAGTCGGTGACGGCGTAGCCGGTGGTGCTGAGTGCCGAAGCGGCCGTGAACAGTGCATCTCCGATCGACATCTGATCGCTCGACACGGCGATTGCCGTGGTGGTGAGGATCACGGCAGCCAGGTAGACCCGTAGTTCGCTGCTGCGAGCGAGAGGTTGAACCCGACCTCTGATGGTCCACCAGGCCACAAAGAAGCTCGATCCCGCGACGAGCATGCCGACCGTGGCAACGACACGCGCTCCCCCGTTCACCCCTACGAACGAATCGGCGTTGCTGGAGAAGCCGCCGGTAGAGGCGGTGGTGAATGAGTGGACGATGCTGTCGACAAGACCCATGCCCGTGATGGCGTAGGCGATGGCCAGCAAGGCTGTGAATCCGGAGTACATGGTGAGGATTCGGCGACGGGCGAGTAGAGGCTGGCGCACGAGTCTCGACTCGTCGGTGGCGGCGACGCGGCCGATCAGCGACGAGCCTCGCAGCGCTTGCGGTAGTGCGACAACGCCGATCAGTACTCCCAGCAGTCCACCGAACCACTGGGTGATGGCTCTCCAGAGCTGCATGCCGGTGGAGAGTTCGGTCGGGTCGAGGACGGTGAGTGCGGTGGTGCTGAACCCAGCCGCCGACTCGAGCAGGGCTTCGTCGACGGTGTCGATCACCCCGGTCGCCAGGTAGACCCCGAGTCCCATGACGACCAGCACCGACCATGTGATGACGAGACCGACCAGGATCTTTGACGAAGGCGGCCGCCGGGTGCGCACGAAGGAGCGTTGACCCAGAAGCCCGATCGTGACGGTGACGATGCCGAACCCGAGCAGAATCAGGGAGTCGCCGGCATCGTCGGCCAGGCCGACGATGCCGCACAGGCCAGTGAGTCCACCGAATCCGAGTAGGGCATCGGTTATCGCCAGCCGAGCGTAGGAAGGTGTCTTGGTGCGCCTCGAAGAACCGAATTGTCCACTGGTGTTCCAGCCGGCGGCATCCGTGGTGGTCACCCGAGGATTCGCCGTACCTCGTCGACGGTCTCCGGGAGCGCGATCGCCACCACATGGTCGCGTCCGCGAATCCGGCTCCGACCTCGGCCGATCTGGGCCTTGCCGTCCCTGACGATGGCAGCGACTATCACATTGGTGGGGAGGCCGAGGTCCTTGACCAGCGCTCCGTCGGCTGGGCTGTCGACAGCTACTTCGAGTTCGAGGATCTCCGCTTCGCCATGGAGGAAGGTCGCGACCTTGGCAACCCCGCCTCGGACGAACCGGAGTACGCCGTTGGCGGTGGCGGTTCGAGGCGACAGTGCCACGTCGATGCCGACTTCGGTTAGGAGATTGAGAAGCGCCAGGCGGTGGACCACGGCAATGGTCTCGCCGGCCCCGCCGGACTTGGCATAGAGGCAGGCCAGGATGTTGGCATCGTCCTCGGCGGTCATGGCGACCACCGCATCGAAACGGCCGACGTCGGCTTCTTCGAGAAGTGAGGCGTCGGTTACGTCGCCTTCGAGCACCATGGCATCGTCGAGAGTCTCGGCGAGCTGACGGGCCCGATCGTGATCACGCTCGATGATCACGACGTCGACGCCGCGACCGGCGAGCCGGACGGCCAGCAGCTCGGCGGTGTGTCCGCCGCCGAGCAGCATCACCCTGCGGGTTGCGCCGTGGGAGATACCCAGCAGGTCGACCACCATTCGACGGGCCCGACGTTTGAGAATGACTCGTAGGTGGTCGCCTACCAGCAACTTGTGGTCGCGGCGGGGGATGATGGTCTCGCCGGCACGGGAGATCGAGCCGACCATGAAATCCCAGTCGGGCTCATATTCGTCGGCGATATCGGCCAGGGTTCGATCGACCAAAGGTGAATGGGACGGGAGGTGGGCTCCGATGACCACAACCTCGCCTTCAGCCATCAAGGTCACCTCGTCGGCGCCGGGATAGTCGAGGAGTTCGAGTATCTCGTTGGCGGTTTCGTCGTCGGGGTCGATGAAGAGGTCGCCGCCCGACGCGTTGCGAAGATCCTCGGCATCGTGACCACGTAGCTGCGGTGCTTCGATTCGAACGATTGTGCGCTCGACCCCCAGCGACTTGGCCAGCATGGACGACACGATGTTGACAGCGTCGTCGCTGGTTACGGCGAGAAGAATATCGGTGTCCTCGACGCCGGCTTGCCGGAGTGTCTCGGGGTGGGTGCCACTGCCGAGAACAGCCAACACGTCGAGCTCCTCATCGATTGCTCGCAGACGCGTGGGATTGCACTCGATGATGGCCACGTCGTGGCCTTCGCGGCTCAACCTCTCGGCCACGTATGACCCGACCTCTCCGGCACCAACAACGATTACCTGCACTGCCTTGTTCTATCCCTTCTGGACATGCCGTGTGCGTTCTTGGTCAGATCGCCGGTTCGAGGCATCCCGGTCGAAACTCGGTGATCCCCTCCTCGGTCACCACCGCATCCAGCGGAGCATCCCACGACTCGATTGGGACAGCCTCGATCTCCTGAAACGCGTGGGCGACACCGATGACGACTGGCGTGGCCCCGGATCGCGGCGCCAGGGCTCTGTCGTAGAAGCCGCCGCCCTGACCAAGGCGGTGGCCGAGCGAATCGAATGCGACCAGCGGTGTGAGGACCACATCATGGCTGAGCAGGGGTTTCGGGGTTCCGTCGACTGGTTCAGGAATACCGAATGAGCCGCTGATGGTCACTCCTTCGAGGTCCCAAGGAACGAATTCCAGATACTCGCCGACGACCCGAGGAACGGTGACCGATGTGCCGGTGGTGATCATCAGTGCCATGGCCGCGTCGATGTCGACCTCTCCCCTGGTTGCTCGATACCCCGCGACGTACCTCGCATCACGGAGCACGCCGATACGTGACAGTCGTGCAGTTACCGCCATCGCTGCTGCGTCTTGATCCTCGACCTCGAGTGCGGCCCGACGAGCCCGCATGACCAGCCGAATGGCCCGTCGTTGTTCGAAGATCTCGGTCACAACTGGAACGGTACCAAGCGCGACGCGAGAGAGGAGAGCCCCGTGGGACTCTCCTCTCCGTACCGCCCGCTTGGCGGAATGAATCTCAGATCGAGATCAGACGAACGCCGAGGCGAACACCAACGACACGATGGTCATGACCTTGATGAGGATGTTCATCGACGGGCCCGAGGTGTCCTTGAAAGGATCGCCAACGGTGTCGCCGACTACGGCTGCCTTGTGGTTGTCGGATCCCTTGCCACCGAGAGCACCGGCTTCGATGTACTTCTTGGCGTTGTCCCAGGCTCCGCCGGAATTGGCCATGAAGATGGCGAGGCAGAATCCGGTGACCAGCGCACCGGCGAGGAATCCGCCCAGGGCGTTGACGCTGATGAATCCGATCACGAGCGGCACCACCACGGCGAGAGCACCGGGGATGATCATCTCCTTGAGCGATGCCCTTGTGGAGATCTCGACGCAGCGAGCGGAGTCGGGGATGACCCCTTCTTTGCCTTCGCGCAGGCCCGGAATCTCTCGGAACTGTCGACGTACTTCCTCGATCATCTCCTGGGCGGCACGGCCGACCGCGTCGATGGTGAGGGCGGCAAACAGGAAGGGCAGCATGGCGCCGAGGAACATGCCGATGAACACGCTGACCTCGCCGATGTCGAGCGACACGGCTCCACCTGCGTTGGATACCGCGAATTCGAAGCTCTTGAACAGCGCGAGGGCGGTCAAGGCCGCAGATCCGACGGCGAAGCCCTTGGCGACTGCAGCGGTGGTGTTGCCAAGCGAGTCGAGGGCATCGGTGACTTCGCGGACGCTCGGATCGAGCTCGGCCATTTCGGCGATACCGCCGGCGTTGTCGGCGATGGGCCCGTAGGCATCGACGGACACGACCACGCCGGTGGTGGCGAGCATGCCGATCGCCGCGATGGCGATGCCGTAGATCCCGCCGAAGTTGTCGGCGGTGTCGCCGAGGGCGTATTCGCCGCCCCAGTAGGCGACTCCGACTCCGATGACCAGAAGGCCGACTGATGCCGCAACCGAGATCATGCCGGCCGAGATGCCACCGAGAATAGTGGTGGCGGGTCCGGTCTTGGTCTGGTCGGCAATCTTCTTGACCGGAGCGAAGTGGTCGGAGGTGTAGTACTCGGCGGTCTTGCCGAGGGCCCATCCGATGACGAGCCCGCCGATGACGGAGATGGCGAACCCGAGGGGATGCTCAAAGAGTTCGTCGTCGTTGAAGATCCAGAAGGCACCGCCGACCGTACCGACGGCGGTGATTCCCATGGCGACGTTGGTGCCCATGTGAAGGGCACGACTGAGGGCGCCACTGTCGGTGGATTGGCCGCCCTTCACGAAGAACGAGCCGAGGATCGATGAGATCATTCCGATGAACGCGATGAACATCGGGAAAACCAGGAACGGCAGGTATGTGTCGTTGCCGGCGTCGGATGCAATGAGTCCGGCGCTGAATGCGACCAAGGCAATGGGGGCGATGATCGAACCGACGTAGCTCTCGAACAGGTCGGCACCCATGCCGGCGACGTCGCCGACGTTGTCGCCCACGTTGTCGGCGATGGTGGCAGGGTTGCGGGGATCATCTTCGGGAATCCCGGCTTCGACCTTGCCTACGAGGTCGGCCCCGACATCGGCGGCCTTGGTGAAGATTCCGCCGCCGACGCGGGAGAACAGTGCGATGGATGACGCGCCGAGGCCGTATGCGGTGACGACTTCGAAGGCGTCGTCGACCTCGAGCCAGGTCACGAAGACGATGTAGACGACCATGAGGCCCATGAGGGCCAGACCGGCCACCGAGAATCCCATCACAGCACCGCCGCGGAATGCGACCGGGAGGGCCTTGGCGGGCCCGTCCTTGGCCGCCTCGGTGGTGCGTGCGTTGGCCATGGTGGCCACGGTCATTCCGACGTAGCCGGCTGTGGCCGACAGCAGAGCACCGAAGATGTAGGTGAGGGCCGCTGGAGGCGTGATGAGGACGGCGATGAGGATCGCCATGATGGCCACGAAGCCGGACACCCAGGTGTATTCCTGCTTGAGGAACGCCTTCGCTCCCTTCTGGATCTCGGTCATCAGGAAGACCATGCGGTCGTTTCCTGGTGATGCGGCCTCAACCGCCTTGTAGTAGTAGGCGGCCAAGCCAAGCGCGGCTAAGGCCGACACAAGGGCCAGATATGGTACGGCGTCCACTGTTGCTCCTGAAGTCGCTTTGTTGCGAATCGAATCCCGACGGAGGTAGTTCCGTCAGGAAAGAGGCGTTCACGTGCCGCTCGCCGGTGGGCGGTGGCTCGGAACGCCGACACGTTACAGACAGTCGGGCATCGCGCCACGCATTGGACGACAAGTCAGCTGGGACCGTGGCGCAGTCGGCGCCGACGCAGCAACAGAATCTGACTGCCGAGCATCGACAGGACGAACGCCAGAATCAGCTCGTAGATGAACAGCCGCCCGGTCCCGGTGAACGGCAGCTCGTCATCGTCGTCGTCATCCACATCATCGTCATCGTCATCGTCATCGTCGATGGTGGTGCTGGTGCTGGTCTCGGTGGTGCCCCCGACCGTTGGTAGAGTCGTGGTGCTCGGACCGGCCACGGTCGAAGTGGTCTCGATGACCAGATCGATGGTTTGTGTTCCTGAGGCAAGGGTGACCGAAGGCAGAATCGGCTGACGAACCGGAACGTTGGTGACCTGTATGCCCGGGTCGAGCGAAGTCTCTGTTGCGGTCGCAGTCAAGTCTCGAGCCTGCTGCGGTTGGAGGTCGGGATCGTGGGCCAGCACGATCACGATCGGACGATCGAGAACGTGGAAGTCGGCCTTGGCCGCCGCGGTGGCGGCCAAGGACACGACTATCAAACTTGCCCAAACTCCTGAACGAAGCAGGAGTCTCCAGGCTGAGGGCCGAGGGTTCACGGTCCTTGACGCTATACGACCTTCACCTTCCGCTTAGATAAAGCGGCGACGGTCGGACTTGGTGGCGCTCCACGCCATGTAGCCGAGATCGAGCAGGATCAGGCTGAGAGCGATGGGAAGTGCGATTCCCCAACCGTTGATTCCGGTGAAGGCCAGGTTCTCACCGAGAACCTGAGGAGCATCGGTGTTGAGGATCGGAGCCGCGGTCGGGTCGGCGTCGCAGTTGAAGACCAACGGTGCCGGCAGGATCGGAATGATCACACCAAGCGAGGCCTCACCGGGAGTCCAGATGATCGGGCTTCCGGTGGCCGTCCAGGATGAGTTGGGAACACGGAACGAAGCCGTCTGATCCTTGGCAAGGCCATCATCGCCCAGTACGACCGGTACCGATATCGATATTCCGGTGTGGGTCCTGGATCCCTCAGCGGTGTTGCTGGCGTGCACGGTGACATCGACCGTCGAGTTGATGATGTCACCAGCGGAGATCAGGTTGAGGTTGATGCCAGTGTCGAACGTGCTGCCGTTGACGGTGACGTTCCAGCGTTGTGCTCTGAGTTCCACGGTGTCGCCGACCTCGAACGATGTCAGAGCCGCGCCTCTCGCGGTCCAACGGATCTCGGATTCGTCCGGGGTTGCGGTGTTGGTGCAGACGGTTGTGAAGCTGCTGGTGCCACTTCCGACCGATGGGGCGAGCGATGTGCTGCTGGTCGTGTCGGCCACTGTGCTGCTTGTGGCTGCCACCGTGCTGCTCGTTGTGGCCGCCACCGTGCTGGTCGTTGTGGTTACTCCCGGAAGGGTGGTGGTGGGAGTGCCGCCAACAGCTCTCGTCACGAAGGGTGCTGCCGCTGCTTCGTCGCGGCTGGTGCAATCAACTGTGGTGTCGGTTGCACATCCGGCCGGAAGCGAAGTGCCAGGGAGGCAGGTGAAGCTGACTTCGATCAGACCATTGAAGACCGATGCGGTGGTGAGGGATCCGCCATCGCTGAATGCCACATCGCCGCCGGTTGGGGTCCAGATGCTGTCGGGAAGCGTGACCGTAACCGTCAGCGGTGTGCCGGTCTCGTCGCCGGTGCCCGGTGTGCCATCGGGATCACCGATCGTGGTCACGCCGGAGATGTCGATGCCAGCGAAGGTTTGCGAACCCTCTGTGGTATTGGTTCCCAGGATGGTCACGTCCATCGTGCCGGGAATAGTGTTCTCGCCCAGAGTCAAGAGTGACAGGTTGTAGCCGGCGATCAGGACCGACGATGGGAACTCTGCCGTGACGGTTGTGCCGGAGAGGGTTACCTCGGTGTCGTCACCCGATGCCGTACCGACGTGAGTGAAGTCGATATCGGCGAAGGTGCCGGTGGCGCTGTTCTGACAGGAGTTGGTGGTGACCTGAGTTCCGGTGTTCGGAGCGGCGACGGTGGTTGTGGTGGGCGGCGCCGTTGTCGTGGGTGCCGTTGTTGTAGGTGCGGTTGTCGTGGACCCGGGAACGGTGGTGGAGGTGGTCGTCGCCGGTGACGTCGTGGTTGGGCCCGCGGTGGTAGTGGTCGGCGCTCCAGTAGTGGTGGTCGCCGGTGCGGTGGTGGTCGGTGCCGCAGTGGTAGTGGTCGGCGCTCCAGTAGTGGTGGTCGCGGGTGCGCTGGTTGTCGGTGCCGCAGTAGTTGTCGGCGCTGCGGTGGTGGTGGTCGGTGCAGTCGTCTGGATCGACACCGTGTCGAACGGGAGTGCGGCTGTGGTCAGGCGCGAAGTGCAGTCAACCGTTGTGCTGGTTGCGCAGCCACTCGGAAGTGAGGTCCCGGGCAGACAGGTGAACGTGACCTTGATCAAGCCGTTGAAGACTGATGCGGTTGTGATGGAGCCGCCGTCGCTGAATGCCACGTCGCCGCCAGTTGGCGTCCAGGTGCTGGTGGGCAAGGTGATGGTCACGGAGAGCGGCGTTCCGGTCTCGTCGCCAGTGCCCGGGGTGCCATCGGGATCGCCGATGGTGGTCTGGCCGGAGATGGGGACACCGCTGAAGGTTTGTACAACCTCAACCGTGTTGGATCCGTTGATGGTGGGGTCCATCGTGCCCGGAATAGTGTTCAACCCGAGGCTCAGGAGTCCGAGGTTGTAGCCCGCGATCAGAACCGACGAGGGGAACTCGGCGGTGAGGGTGGCCCCGGCCAGAGTGATCGGGCCCGACCCGAGGGTGCCGGGATTGGGCGTGGCTGCGCCGACGTGGGTGAAGTCGATGTCGGCGAACGTGCCGGTGGCGCTGTTCTGACAAGAGTTGGTGGTGATCTGTGTTCCGGCTCCAACGGCACTCGCGCCGAAGCTCATGAAGAGGGCCGTGAGGCTGACCGTGAGGACTGCGCCGAGCAGTCGTGTTCTTGATGGCATGTTCGCCCTAGGCATTATTTCTCCCCCAGAAGAAGTGTGGAGTGGTTCCACGTCGGGCCTTGTTGACCCGCGTCGGAGAGGACGTTAGCGCAAAGAGTGGTAATTGTGAAAGTGGTCACGAAAAACACTCTACGGGACGGTAACAAATGCGGTGCGCGTTTGGGTGACCCTTGACACAGACGAGTTGCGCCACTAGACAACCGTGTGACTGGTACCTGACTCGGTGCATGTCTGTGACCTTCGGGGGCGATCTCGAAAGTCACAAACGGGGGCGTCGGGTCGCACACGATTGGGAGGTGATCAGCTCATGTAACGGGCGGGTTGTGAGACCCTCGGGTTTTCATACACCCCTCGGGACGATCCGGATCTGGCGAACCGGAGTTTGAGCCCACCTGCCATCGCCCAGGCACCCAGCCACGACCATCCGGTCATGGTGTGTTACACCCCGTTTCCGGAAACCCGGTCGGGTCAAACGAAATTCATACTGTTCTCTTTTGGAGGGACATTTCAATGACTAAACGAACGCGACGCATAAGCGTGGCGCTTACCATCTCGCTTGTAGCGGCTGTGTTGTCCGTAGGGACATTCATCAGCCCGGCAAGCGCTGGTACCCAGGTGACTACGAATGCTTGTCAGAACAGCGCCACCGGCACGTTCTCCGACATCGACTTCACTCACACGGGTACCGCCACACCCAACCCGGCAACTCTCGGTGTCGACACCGTGACCTTGCCCGGTACCACCACCGTGGATGCCTTCTTCCCGTCGGCCGTGTTGATCGCTGGTTACAACCTCGGTCTTCTCACCACCGGTCTGAACAGCATTCCGGGTAACATGGTCGTGACAATCGACGGATCCAACACGGTTGAGGGGTCTCAGACTTTGGCTCCGGTTGCGATCCTTGGTCTGACCACGATCTCCGACCCCAACGGCACTCCCGGCGACGGCGACGAAACCGCCACACCTCTGGCAGTCTCGATCACCATCCCGGCGACCACTTGGACGCCCACCGGTGGAGACATCGAACTCAGCGACGGTGGGTCGGTCACCTCGGCTCTCGTAGCCGGTGGCATCATCACGGTTGTGTTCACCTGCTCGGCTGGCCAGTCGGTCAACGTGCTCACCGACGCCACCCCTGGTGACTGCTCGCTGCCGCTCGATCCCAACGACTGCACCTCGTCAATTCCTGGTGTAGCGCTGCCGTTCGACACGGTGGCCGTTGTTGCTCCCCCGACCGCTCCGGTTTGCGCCGGAACCGGCACCTCGCTCGGTGCAGGTCAAGCCACAGTGGTTGACCTCAACACCCTGTGCTCCGACGTCAATGGCAACATCGACGTCGCCAGCTATGCAGTCGGCCTCACGGCCCCAACTGCGGGTACGGTCGGCATAGTCGGTGGTGTGGCTACCTACACCAACACCAACCCGTTGGCGACGTCTGACTCGTTCAGCTTCACCGTCTCCGACACGACTGCGCCCACTCCGTTGGTATCCAACGAAGTGACCGTCACGTTGACGATCCTCGGTAATCTGTGCGACGCCACCGCTGGTGCGTGTTCACTCAACCAGATCATCACTGTCACCGTCACTGGTGCGGCCCTCACCCTCGAGCAGACCAGCCAGTTTGTCTCGATGACCGGCGTCACCCTCACCGGTGCACCCGAAGCGTCCGACGGAAATCTCAACCAGATGACCGTCACCAACGCTCGCGGTGATCTCGTTGGTTGGACCGTGTCGGCATACGCCACAGACCTCTCGGCACCCGGTGGCCCGTTCACCGATCCCGACGGTCCCGGCCCGTTGCCGCCAGTGCCCGACTGTGGATTCATCGTCGGCACGCCTGACGCCCTGTGCATCCCCGGCGACAACCTCGGATGGACCCCATCCGCGGCCATCGCCCACGCACAGATCAACGGCGACGTGGCTGCGGTCACTGCTGGTCCGTCCCACGCCACAAGCAGCGCCGATTGGCTCTCGCAGCTCATCACCGCCGGCCTCGCCGGTGTTGACGGACTCGGTGGCCTCGGTGAGGTCAACGTGCTGTGCTCCGCTGGAGCTGGCACCGACGGTGGCACATTCACTTGTGACGCCGCCCTTTACCTCGGTGTTCCGGCCAGCGCCGGTGCCGGCACCTACTCCGGTGCCCTGGTACTGACGCTCCTCTGATACCGAAGAGCTGAAATTTGAAGGAAGGGGGCAGTCTCCGGACTGCCCCCTTTCTTGCTCTCGGTCTGCCGTTGCATCAGTTTCGGCCGGTGGGCCGAACGGCCCCAATTGGCGACCAGACGACACCCGCCCTTTCCACGCTTCTCACCAGCACGTATCCTGACTGTTCGACTCTCGTAGCCTCAACAATCCTTGGAACCTTCATCACATGATGAAACGTATTCTCACTCTCTGCGTCGTACTGGCGAGCCTTCTCGCCCTTCCCGCGTCGGTACCCACCGCCTTCGGCGCGGCCAACGACCGGTGGGCGGTGGAGCCTTCCGGCCCCGACGGCCCCGGCGGAAGGCCCTACTTCGTCTACACCCTCAACCCCGGCGAGATCTTCCAGGACACCGTGGGGGTCACCAACACCAGCGATCGCGACATCACCTTCGGCCTCTACGCCACCGACGCCTACACCGTCCGAGGCGACGGCGGTTTCGCAGCACTGCGCGACGACCAAGAACCTGTCGACGCCGGCACATGGGTCGAGTTGCCCGTTGAGGAGATCACCGTCGCGGCCGGCACCCGGGCCGACATTCCCATCCAGATTCGGGTGCCGATCGACGCCGAACCCGGCGACCACGCCGCGGTGATCCTGGCCGCTGATTCCGAACTCGAGTTCGACGAAGCCAGCGACGGCTTGGCTCTGGCCGTACGGCAACGTGTTGGGGCGCGCGTCTACGTCAGGGTCTCCGGCCCGCTCGATCCCGCCATAAGAATCGACGAGCTCAAGGTCGAGCATTCCACTCCGTTCAATCCGCTGTCGTCCGGCAGCGCCACCATCACCTACCAGATCTCCAACACCGGCAACGTGCGCCTGTCCCCCAATCTGCAGGTGAGAATCACCGGCATTCTCGGACGCGACATCGC
>JAJFIL010000288.1 GCA_021774965.1 Alphaproteobacteria bacterium | reverse complement strand
TTCTTTATAGCTTCCGTCAATGACACTCCAACAGCCCAAGGCCTGGAACGACCACACCCGACCGATGCATACTTTGCAGAGTTGGCGGACATATGGATAGTGCAGGCTGGGCACAATTCCCACGGCAAGACCACGACTGCAAATCCTTCGAAAGCGGTCATTCGATATCCTACGCAAAGGGCCAAAACCGAACGAAGGTTGCCCGATCAAATTTCGAGAAGTTCGTTGTTGGTTTGAAGGATTGCCGCGTGCACATTCTTCCGCTGATCGACCACCCGTTTGATTTCACTTTGATGCATAGAGGAGAAGGCGGTGGACAGGGCGTCTGCGCTTAATGCGTCGGGTGCAATGACGGAAACCGAGCGATATCTATTTGTGCTGCGTCCCGTGCGTGGTTCAAAAAGGTGGTGATGCGCTCCGTCAGACGAGAATGTCGTGCCGTAACCGCCTGATGTCGCGAGCGCAAGATCCTCTAGCGCAATGGTTTTTAAGATATCCATTTTGTCACTTGGATCCTGTATCCCCGCCATCCATGGCCCTCCGGAACTCTTCGCACCCATTGCGTATGTTTCACCCAGATGAACAAGCACATTTGTGTATCCCGCCCTACGCAGCAGAGCAGCAACTTTGTCGGTAACGTAACCTTGCGCGATGCCGTTGAGCGTGATCTCCATGCCAGATTGCTTTAACGTGATACTTTGAGGTGAAACGTCGACCTGTTTGTAATCGACAAGGCGCAAAGCTTCTTTGATACGTGTGTCAGAGGGCCCGTCCTTGGCGGCAGCAAGTGTCGAAAAGTGATCGGCGTAGAGCCGCCATAAGGGCTGCACAGTAATGTCAAACGCACCGCCGGTTTCAGATCCAATCTCAACGCTTCTGGAAATGAGTTCGAGCATCTCCGGCTCCGGATTGGCAAGGTGGCCATTGCGGTTTAGCTTGCGAAGCGCGCTTTTTGGTTGATAGAGGCTGAACAGCCCTTCAAGCCGGGAGATTTCTTCGCGGCAGCGCTCAAGGATGTCGCGCGCGGAGCTGGCATTCTCATGATCGAGCGTAATCTGCGCCTGTGCGCCAAGAGCTATCCCACGCCAAACGACAGGTCGCATGTCGTTGACGTGCTTGGCGCGCGCCAATACCGATTGGGGCGCTGCGAAAATCCCTCCTGTAAATGACGCGGAAATCGCAATCATACGTCTGCGTGAAAGTTTTTCTGGCACAGCCTGCTCCGTCTCATTTATTCGAGCTGATGTCGGGAACCGGCTTGCGGCCGAAGTCGTCCCCATCCGTCCCGAGGATGTAATCTTGAGGGATTGCACTGTAGCTTGTTATCCGACCACCATTCTGGGCTGTGAAAAATTCGGCAGCAGTGCGATCCTTGAATGGAATGGTTTCGCGCGCGCCCATACCGCCACGACGCTTGCTATCAAGGACATAGAGCGCTTCCTCTGCCTTGATCCAGATCCCATCGTTCTGCGGGTGTTCCCAGCTGGCAGCACGACCCATGTCATGGACGTAGACGGCTAACACTCTTTGCGCCTCGCCGGGCAGCATGAGGTAGGCAAACGCATCACGTACCGAGGGAAACCAGAGTGGTCTATCGCGGCCTGTCTCAAAAACCTGTGCCTTGGGTCCGGGGTGATCAACGACAATCATGTTGCAGTAAAAGCCATTCGATTCACGCGTTAGCTCTAGGGGATCTGGTGACACGGGCTCGTCGGTGCAGCCACTAAGCGACGTGAGAACCGACAATACCAATACGGCCGTGCGCACGAAGCCCAGCGTCATAGCGGCCTCCGTTGAAATAGGAAACAAGCGGCGACAAGCGGCATTACAACCCACATAATGAGCACGGTGACCAGAGAAAACTGCGAAACCTGACGCGCGGCGCTTAAGCCCGCCATCCCCGATAGGGCCGAGACTTCACTGTTGCCGGCAAGGTTGAATACACGGTATGTGTCAGTCGGATTGGCAATCAGCAGGCCTGTCACTAACGAATTGCTCATGTTCTGCCCTGCATCGGCCGCCAACAGCGCTAAAAGCCCCATATCATATACTAGAACGAACAGCAGCCATACACCGACCGCGATCCCGGCGGCCGTGCCGCGCTCGCGAACACTGGCGCTGATCATGGACCCAATGGCGATAAAAGCGGCGCCTAACAAAGCAGAAGATGCGAGTAGTCGAAAAATCCCAGACCAGGCCTGATCTGACAAATCACTTTCACTTTTCATGGCAATCGCAATTGCAGCGAGACCAAACCCCAGAGTAATCGCAATCGATAACAACGCGGCTTGACCCAGGAATTTTCCAACAACGACCTGCCATCGCGTGACCGGATAGGAGAGCAGCAGCATCAACGTACCGCGTTCGCTTTCTCCAACAATTGTGTCGTAAGACAACAAAAGAGCGATCAGCGGAATGAAGAATATGCTCAGCGATGATAGGCTGACGATGGTAATGGCTAGTGCGCTGACTTTTGTAGTACCGGTTGGCGCGCTGCCCAGAAATGCGAGAACGAGCGCCAGCCCCGCCATAAGCAACGTAATCACGACAACCCATCTATTTCGCAGGCCGTCGCGGATTTCCTTACCGGCGAGAATTAGAATCTGGTTCATCCGTTCCCTCCCCCGTTCGTGAGGGATGCAAACACCTGTTCAAGGCTTGGCTCGATAATCTCAATCCCCTCAAATGGGATACCAGACTCCATGAGACCTTTAAGAAGCGAAAGCTTCTCGTCTTGCGGACAGCTGAGAACAGCAACGCCATTCAAAAAGTTTTTCGGGTCACAACGGTTGGCAAACCGCTGCGAAAGCTGTCTCATCTGCGCAGGTGCGGCTTTCACCTTGATCTTTGAACCGAGGGCTAGACTACTCTTGAGGGCTTCGATCGAACCATCGGCGACAAGCTTACCGTTTGAGAGGATCGCGACACGATCGGTGCGCGCCTCCAGTTCAGTAAGCGCGTGCGACGACAATAGAACGGCCGTGCCCTGCGCGCGATGCGCCTCGATGATGTCATAAAAGTTTAGTCGCGATGCGGGATCGAGTCCCGAAGTTGGTTCATCGAGCAGAAGAATATCTGGTCTGCCGATCAAAGCCTGGGCGAGACCGAGCCGTTGGCGCATTCCTTTTGAATACGTTGAGACGCGTCTGTCTGCTGCGTCCACAAGTTCGACGGTTTGAAACAAACTGTCTATCCGGTCGCTGCTTTCTCCTTTAAGGCGCGTGTAAAAATGAAGCGTTTCGCGCCCCGTCAGTGAGCCTTGAAATAGAACCTGTTCAGGCAGGAAGCCGATGAACTTTCTGACGTGCTCGAAAGACGGGCGATCCGGTTTTTGGCCGAGGATGGTAATCGCGCCTGCGGTGGGACGAACCAACCCGAGAATGAGCTTGAACAGCGTGCTCTTGCCCGCGCCATTTGGGCCGACAAGTGCCACGCACTCTCCCGCGTGGACATCCAAGCTCACGCCGCCAACCGCATGGATCTGACCAAAGGATTTGACGGCGGACTTGATGTCTATGTGCTTGGTTGGTCCGCTCATGATGCCGGTTCCACGATGCGCTGAAACAGCGAGGGTACTTCCATCAATGGAGCTGTGTCTGTGACACCACCGGGATGAAGAGCGGGAAATGCCGATTGCGCCCACTTCAGAATTTGAACAGCCGGGCTGTTTATGAGGAGTTTCGCGGACGGGTAGCGCCACAAAATTTGGTCGGTGATATCGTTGGGGCGATAGGCGGTGTCAGATATTCCATCGCCATTCAAATCAAACGCCGGGTTGTCGCTCCAGTAGTTTCCTACACCATTACTCGACCAGTCCAGCCAGCGTGTGCCGACGTATTTTACCTGAGTCCTGTTGCCGATGAATGCGTTGCCGGAAATAACGTTTTTCTCTGATCCGGCGGTGAAGTGAATGCCGATATCACAGCCGGAGAAATAGTTTTGAACAAACTCGTTTCTGTTCGAGTTATAGATGAATACGCATTTTGTCGGCCCGCCCTTAACGATATTGTCACGCACCGTGATCTTGTTGGCGAAATTGAATAAGATTCCGCGGTCGCGATCACCTATGGACTGGTTATTCATGACCTGAATTTTTGTCGAATACATGATGGCATAACCGATGTGGTTGCCAATGGAAACGTTGCCCTCAACGCGGCTGTTATTCGTATACATGTAATGGATTGCGAATCGCAGGTCCCTGAAGGTGTTGTTGTTGAATTCATTGTTTCTACTAGTTGTGACGAAAATTCCATCGCGCCCATAACGGATTCTATTTCCTTCAACCTTTGCACCGGGTGCGTTCCAGACCTGAATGCCGTTGCCGCGCTCGTTCATACGCAAATCCTGACGACCGACAATTGTGTTGCCCTTAATGACAGATCCTTTCGCGCCCCACACATATATGCCGATCAGGTTGTCTTCGACCCGGTTGTTCTCAACGTGTGCCTCCGTCGCCTCCTTACCAAGAAAAATCCCGGAGTCCTGGGTTTCCAGCAACAACCCTGAGCCGCGGACCGTCACGTTACTGATGGTGACGTTCGGCGCTTTCACGGTGATGACGCTGCCCTTGCCATTCCCGAGGACGGTTACTGAACCCCCTCCTCCAACAATGACGACGGGCTTCGATATGACGAGAGGCCCCTTGTGAATGCCCGCCAAGAGTTGAAGCTTATCGCCTTGTGAAGCGCGCGCAAGGACGTCAACAAGGCGATCGACTTGTGGATCAACCGTGATCGTCGTGGCCAGAACTTCCGCCGACAAAAACGCTAAACTCGTGGCAAAGGCTAAGCTCGCCACGAGTAGTTTTCTATATGTCGGCGACGTCCTGAGCATATCGACTAGGTACCTCGCGGCTCCACAAACATCCGGCCGCGCATCTCCATGTGCAGGGCATGACAGAACCACTGACAATAGTACCAGTGCACACCTGGGTAGTCGGCCTTGAACGTAATCGACGCCGTTTGTTGCGGACCGATTTCCATCACGACGCCATGGTTCGCGAGGGTAAACCCGTGGGTCAGGTCGTCGACGTCATCGATGTTGGTCACAATAATGGTGACTTCATCACCCTGTTTCACTGTGAATTTTTCTAACGAGAAGGTGGGCGCCGCCGAATACATGTAGACGCGCACCTTGTTACCATCGCGAATCACCTTGCTGTCATCTTCAAGGTTGACGATACCGTCTTTCTTGGCCATCGCCTTGATATCGTCGAACATCGGATCAGCACGGTCGTAAGTCT
>JAJFIL010000287.1 GCA_021774965.1 Alphaproteobacteria bacterium | reverse complement strand
TCGTTGAACATCTTGGAGAGGTATTTGTTACCGCTATCGCAAACCAAAGTGACCACGCGCTGAGGCTCGGTCTGCTCCCGGCAATAGCTCAAGGCAGCACTTAGAAGCGTGCCTGTTGACGAGCCGCCCAGAATGCCTTCTTTTGCAAGAAGCTCCCGCGCAGCCTCAAAACTTTCTTCGTCCGAAACCGTATAGGCGTGTTTGACCCGTGAAAGGTCGCAAACACCGGGCATGAAATCCTCGCCGATACCTTCGACTTCCCATGATCCGACGTCATTGGAAAGCTCCCCGGTTTTAACGTAGTTGGCAAGGATGGATCCTGTGGGGTCTGCCAGAACCATATTTGTCTGGGGGCTAACTTTTTCAAAGAAATGGCTGAAGCCGGAAATTGTGCCGCCGGATCCAACGCCGCAAACCACAGCATCGATGTCATGATCCATCTGCTCCCAAACCTCAGGGGCGGTCCAAGTTTCGTGCGTATAGGGATTGGCCTCGTTGTAGAACTGATTGATGTAATAGCCGCCGGTTTCTTCCGCCAGGCGTTCTGCCACATCTTGATAATAATCCGCATGACCCTTGGCCACATCGGATCGGGTAAGCCGCACTTCGGCCCCCAGTGCGCGCAAGTGGAAGATTTTTTCTTGAGCCATTTTGTCTGGCACAACAATGATCAGCTTGTAGCCCTTTTGTGCAGCTACAAGTGCCAGCCCCAGGCCGGTATTGCCGGCGGTGGCTTCGATGATTGTATCGCCTGGTTTGATTTTGCCTTCGGCCTCGGCCTTTTCAATCATCACCTTGCCGATGCGATCCTTGATGGACCCCCCGGGGTTTTGATTTTCCAGCTTCAGGAACAGCCGGCATTTGCCCGTGTCCATGTTCTTCACTTCGATCAGCGGCGTATTCCCAATGGCGTCGAGCACATTGGCAAAAACAGGCGCAGCTTTCATGTCCGTAGCCGACATCGGCGAAACTCCCCTTGAATTTTCGAAGGGGCCAGCCTGGAAAAGGGTGGCCCTTATGATTGCGCAGTTTTGGTTGCGTCTTTATCTGGCGCGGAATGTAGTTCGCTTGGAGAGCCAATACCAGAGGCCATCGCAGGTCTGTTCAACTGCTGTGACTTGTATTCCCCAATGTCCAATTCTTCTGTTGCGTGGGCTCTGCGAACAAACTGTGCACGCCACCACAATTTTATTGCGGGAAACCTTGAATTACTTCTTTGACATGTAGGATTAATGCGCCGTACGGTTTGCACGCCGAATAATATGCCTAGGCGGGCAGGCGGAGGGAATTTCATAATGCCAGATAAGAAAAAGCTTAGTCGGCGTTCTTTTTTGCAGAACGTTTCTGGAGCAGCCATCGCATTAGGCGCTGTGGGTGCTGTGACAGGTGCTGCGCAAGCCGCCACCGACAGTGATCCAAACGATGCAGTGGGCCGCGGCTATACAGGCCGGACTGATAGTGACGGCGGCAGCAATGCGGATGCCGGTGGTCATGGACGCAGTGGATCCGGTATCACGGACAATGACACTGGATCGAACTCTGATTCTGTAGGGCATGGTCGTGGCGGCGGTGGTATCACGGACAATGATACGGGATCGAACTCAGACCCCGTGGGTCGTGGCCGCGGCGGTGTCACGGATAACGATAGCGGCTCACATTCTGACCCCGCAGGTCGCGGACGAGGCAGTTCAGGCGTTACCGATAATGATACCGGCTCAAATTCTGATCCTGCGGGTCGAGGTCGTGGGGGCTATGGCGTAACCGACAACGACACCGGCTCAAACTCTGATCCCATTGGTCGTGGACGCGGCCCTAGAAATTCAGGGCATACAGACAGTGACAGCGGGGCCTATCGCGACCCTGCGGGCAACGGGCGCGGCAGCACGGGCATCACCGATAGTGATACAGGTGCGTATTCCGATCCAGTGGGCCGGGGCAGAGGGCGCACGGGCGTTACCGATGCTGACACAGGCAGTTATGCTGACCCGGTTGGCAGTGGCAGGGGCAGTTCAGGTGTGACCGATAATGATAGTGGCAGCCATTCTGATCCTGCCGGTCGCGGTCGTGGCAGTTCTGGCTACACCGACAGTGATACTGGCGCCTACTCTGACCCCGTAAATCGGGGACGTGGATCAAGACGTCGTACCGGTCTGACAGATGCAGATTCAGGCAGCATGTCTGATCCTGTTGGCAATGGTCGCGGCTCAGGTGGACGTCATACCGGCATCACGGACAGTGACAGCGGCAGCACATCTGATGCTGGCGGTCATGGTCGCGGGACCGACCACTAGGCACCTCCTAGCAGGCAAGAAAATGAGGAAGGGCGCGAGTTACGCGCCCTTTTTCGTGGAACAGTCGGCACCTCGGGATTGCTCAGTAAATTAGAAAGTTCTAATATTTTGCATAATGTTGTGAGAAAGACAGCTCACTAGGTTTTGTTAGGGCATTGTTCATATGAACTTTGACACTCTTGGGGCTCAGCCACTAGGCTGGCGCGTATTGAGGGAGTGCCTAGGCGGGCGCTAAAAAGGGAATTCCAAATGGCTGACAAGAAAAAGCTCAGCCGCCGTTCGTTTCTGCGGAACGTTTCGGGGGCTGCAATTGCATTGGGCGCGGCGGGCGCTGTAACTGGGGCTGCTCAGGCAGCAACCGATAGCGATCCAAGTGATGCTGCGGGCCGGGGCTACACCGGCGCTACAGATAGTGACAGCGGCGGCAATTCAGACCGCGGTGGTCACGGTCGCGGGGCCACGGGCCTCACCGACAGCGACCCAAGTGATGCTGGCGGCAACGGTCGCGGCTCACGCAGTGGCGTGACGGACAATGACAGCGGCAGCAATTCCGACGCTGCAGGCAATGGCCGCGGGCGGACTGGTTTGACCGACAGCGACCCAAGTGATGCTGGCGGCAATGGCCGGGGCTCACGCAGTGGTGTGACCGACAATGACAGCGGCGGCAATTCCGATCCTGCAGGTAATGGTCGCGGGCGCACGGGTCTTACGGATAGCGACCCAAGCGATGCTGGCGGCAATGGTCGCGGCAGCAGATCTTCAGGATTTACGGATTCTGATAGCGGCAACATGTCTGATCCGGGCGGCAATGGCCGTGGCTCTGGCGGACGCCGCACGGGTATTACGGATTCTGACAGTGGCGGTAACTCCGACAGCGTGGGCTATGGCCGCGGAACGGACCGCTAACAGAACCGTTGATCTTCTCACCAAATCTGGTGACAATCGAAAGGCGCGAAGTGAGGGCTTCGCGCCTTTTGTGCATCTTGGGTGCCTCTTGCCGCGCAAATAGGCACAACGACCAAAATCATGTCCGGGGGCTGACGGACCAAGCTGGAGAATTGCAATGGCAGATCCAACCTGGGTCACCGATCCAATTGGTTATCTAATTGGCCCCCACGGGTCCGATGATTTTTTCGAAAATTACTATGAAAAAAAGGCTCTTCGCGCGAACCGTGATGATCCGGCGCGCTACCATGATCTTTTGTCGATCAAGCGCATCGATGAGATCGTAGCCAGCGTAGACCTGCCAGCGGGCTCGCTGGACATGGCGCGCACTGAACCCCCTATCCATCGGGATGATTATACGTTCAACAGTGGCTTCGTTGATCGAGGCGCTGTGGTGCGGCACTTCCAACAAGGTGCCACCATCATCATGCCTCACTTGCATCAGCAAGACGCAATCCTGGGGGATTTTTGCCGCGCCTTGGAAAGTGTGTTCTGCGCCCATCTGCAAACAAACATCTATCTTACGCCGCCTGACAATCAGGGTTTCAAGATCCATTATGATGATCACGATGTGTTTGTGATTCAAATTTCCGGCGAAAAGGCCTGGCGCTTTTATGAAACGCCCATCGAGAATCCGTTTCGGGGCGAGGGCTTCCGCACCGGCGTGCATGAAGTGGGTGAGCCAACGGAAGAGTTTTTGCTCAAAGCAGGCGATTGCATCTATGTGCCGCGCGGGCTGATGCATGATGCTCAAACCTCCGGTGATGAGCCTTCCTTGCACATCACAATCGGCCTTATCGTCAAGACCTGGGCCGATTTGATGTTGGAAGCGGTCTCTGAAGTGGCGTTGCGAACCCCTGAGTTTCGCCACAGCTTGCCGCCAGGCTTTGCCCGTGACGACTATGACAAGTCTCAGGCAGAAGCCTATTTCAAGAACCTGGCGACAACCTTTGCCAAGGAAGCGAATTTTGAAGAGGCGTTTGAATTGTTTGTTGAAAACTTCATTCGCTCTCGCTCGCCCAACACAATTGGCGGCGTTGTCAGCTCGACCATGGTGGTGTCGGAGGCAGATCGCTTCATCCGTAGGCGGAATACGCCAGCGCGTCTGCGCTCTAACGATGACCAAGCATTGATCATTGCACCGGGCGGGGAAGTGCCGTTTGAAGTTGGCGCGGTGAAAGGTCTGGAGGCTGCCCTCACAGGTGAGGTCTTTGGCCTTGCGGCGTTTAGTGATCTTGCACCGGAACGGGGCTCTGATGTGATCAAGAAACTGATCGCCTTTGGTCTTGTTGAAAAAGTGAATGGATAGACTGTGACGGATGTTTTTGCCCATAAGTGGCAAACGCTCAGCGTAACAATGGACGGCTCAATTGCCCTGGTGCGATTGAACCGTCCGGATCAACGCAATGCGCTTTCCTATGCGGCAATGGCGGAACTTACCGATGTCGCCCGCGCTCTAAAGTCGCGAACAGATATTCACGCGATTCTGCTAACGGGATCAGACACCTATTTCTCGGCGGGCGCTGATCTAGCGGATCCGTCGCGCGCAGCGATGGAGAAGGAAACGCTGCTTCAGCGCCGTCAAAGCATGCTTGCCGGACCTGATATGTGTGATGCCTGGGAAGCGCTGGAACAGGTGACCATTGCTGCGGTGGAAGGTTATTGCATTGGCGGCGGGGCGGCGTTGGCTCTTTCCTGTGATTTCCGTATCATTGGAGAAAGTGCCTATTTCCGTCTGCCGGAGATCGAGCTGGGTATCAATATGAGTTGGCATTCCTTGCCGCGCATCACTGCGTTGGTGGGCCCCGCCCGGGCGAAACGCTTTACGATCTTCTGTGAGAAACTTGAAGCGGCCGATGCCATAATCTGGGGCATGGCGGATGAATGCGTGGCTGCAGGCGAGGCGTTGGCCCATGCACGCACTTGGGCGGACAAGGTCGCCAAACTGCCGCCCATTCCGGTGCGCATGTCCAAGGAAGCCATCAACAATGCTGCCCTTGCAGCTCACCGAGGCACAACGTTTATGGACCGGGATCAGTTCCTGCTGACTTCTCAGTCTAATGATTTTGCCGAAGGAGTGATGGCTTTTCTGGAAAAGCGTGAGCCGGAATTCAAGGGCGACTAGATATTTCTAGGTTGAAAGAATGCGCCACGGCTGCGACCGCAGCCCGGTGCTGATGCACCGCCCCACCTTGCGTAATGGCGCATATTGCGGAGCCGCGCGCGATGAAGCGCTGGCGTGAGCGAAATGCCCTAAGGTTTAACAACACCATGATCGATTAGGGAGCGTGCTGTGGCAATCACGGCCTCATCCGGGGAGCGAGGCTCCCAGCCCAGTAACTCCATAGCGTTTCTGTTCGAGACATCGCGGCGGTTGCCCAACTCCGAAAGCGCTGACCTGGGGAATTGACCAAACAGGGCGGCAATATGCATGACCCAGTTTGGCAGTTTCCCCTTTGGGATCTTCTTGTTGAATTCAGGAAATTCTTTACGCAAAACATCACCCATGTCCTCAAACCAGCGATAACCCGCAACACATGGGAAACGCTGGTTGATGGACTTGGCACTTTCCATGGCCAGGATGTGCAGGCTTGCTACATCTCGCACGTCAACAATCTCAAAGCCCAGGCGCGGCATGCCGGGAAGGCTTCCCTGTAAGATACGCAGGACGATTTCTGCGGAGGTGCCGTAATCGCTCTCCAGAACGGGGCCCAATACAGCGCCTGGATTCACGACCGCCAGATCGAACTCTGGTTTTTCGTTTTCCATGAAATCCCAGGCCGCTCGCTCGGCCAAGGTCTTGCTCTTGGCATAAGGCTCAATGTTATTTGAATCAGGATTGGACCAATCGGTGTGATCAAAGGGGCGGTTTGGTTTTTCCTTGTGGCCATAGGCAATGGCGGCCACTGAAGAAGTCAAGACCACTTTCCGAGCACTGGTATCCCTTGCTGCACGCAGAAGCCGTAATGTGCCTTCCCGCGCGGGGATGATCAGATCATCTTCGTGCTTGGGGTTTTCAAGCGGAAAGGGGGAGGCCACGTGCAAGATCAATGGGCAGCCTGTTGCGGCTTCTTTCCAACCCTCGTCCTTGGTCAAATCGACTTCGGCAAACTCAAGGGCATCCGCATTTTTCGTATGCTGTGCGATGATTGCGCGGATGGAATCGGCGCGGTCCATGTTTCGCAACGTGCCGCGCACGCGGTAACCTTTCTCCAGCAACTGAACAATGCAGTGACTTCCGATAAACCCTGATGCACCTGTCACCAGGACTTTGGTCGCTTCCGACATAATACGTTTCCTTAAGTATGGTTTGAAGAGCTAGCGGCGAGCCCGATAGAAATTGGCAAAAAAGAAACCCGCCACGCTTCCGGCGATGCCCATGGCAATCAGGCCGGTCATGGTACGGGCAGCAGGAACCGGGTGGATCGCCCCAAGCCCATCGAAATAATAGAACCAGTAGATGGCGATCATCATTATGATGACCGCAGCGAACCCTGCCAACGTATAGCCAAGGGTCGGGGTGGGGATAAAATTCCGAATGATTATTGAGGCCACCAAAAAGGCCACGAAGAACCCGATGGTCAGAAGTACGCCGAGAATTGGGGCAAACCCTGATAAATCCCGCAACACAGCATCCAGCCGAACATCCAGCGGTATGGCCGCTCCAACCTCGGTCAACCCATGTAGAATAATATGTGTGGAGGTGATGGAGACAAGGGCCGTGCCCAAAGCGACGGTCATAACAAAGACAATTGCCATCCGAATAAATGCGATCATGCCCCAGCCCATCCTCAAGATTTAGTTCGCCATACCTCGGGTTTAGCGTTTAGCATAGTGCCGAACAACGGTTCGACGCAATGAAAGCTTGTTTGGGGGAATGATGTTTCGAGAAATCCTGAAGGCAGCATACCCTGTCAAAACCGCCGCCCTGGTTGCCCTTTGTGTCGGGCTTGCACCGCTCTTGGTCTCTTCAGCGATCGCGCAAGCAGTACCCTACGAGATTGAGGAAATAGCAAGCGGGCTGGATCATCCCTGGTCCATCGCCTTTCTGCCCAATGGTGACATGCTGGTTACTGAGCGCCCGGGGCGATTGCGCCGGATTTCAGGGAGTGTTTTATTGGATGAGTCCATTGCCGGTGTTCCAGCTGTTTTCGATCAAAGTCAGGGCGGGTTGTTCGACGTGGTGCTGCACCCCGATTTTGCGACAACAGGAGAGGTTTTTCTCACTTATGCGCATGGTGATCTTGATGGCAACGGCACACGGCTTGCCCGGGCTCGTCTTGAGGGGGACACGCTGCAAGATCTGGAAATTCTCTTCACCCCGAGCCGGTTGAAGGATACGGCGGTTCACTATGGTGGCCGTCTGGTGGTGCTGGCCGATGGCACTTTGCTGTTGACCCTTGGGGACGGGTTTGACTATCGCGAGCAGGCCCAAGTGCTTTCCAATCATCTCGGTGCGTCTGTGCGGCTCAACGAAGACGGAACAGTGCCAGCAGATAATCCCTTTGTGGGCCAGGAAGGCGCGTTGCCGGAGATCTGGTCCTACGGCCACCGCAATCCTCAAGGCCTTGTGGTAGACCCACAGACAGGGCGCATCTTTTCTCACGAACATGGGCCTGCGGGAGGCGATGAGATTAATTTGATGCAGCCTGGTGCCAATTACGGATGGCCCGTTGCGACACATGGCATGGATTATACAGGTGCCCTGGTTACACCGTATACGGAATACCCCGGTATGACTGAACCTCTGCTGGCCTGGGTGCCATCTATTGCACCTTCAGGCATGGCGTTTTATCGCGGCGGTATGTTTCCCGAATGGGATGGGGACATTTTCGTAGGTGCCTTGATCGCGGGTGACGCCCCTGACGGCGTTGGCGGCCATGTGCGCCGGGCGGACAT
>JAJFIL010000286.1 GCA_021774965.1 Alphaproteobacteria bacterium | reverse complement strand
GACGGGGTGCGCCTGTGCAAAGCCAAGCGTTACCGCTATCGCAATTCCAATATGGAAGATCTCGAGGCGCAACTGATACAGGCCGACGCTGATGGTGCGCGTTTCAAGCTGATCACCACGGACGGTGTTTTCTCCATGGATGGCTATATCGCCAAGCTGGAGGAGATCTGTGATCTGGCAGACAAATACGGCGCGCTTGTGCATTTTGATGACGCGCACGCCACGGGCTTTCTGGGGGAGACCGGTCGCGGGACGCACGAGTTCCGCAATTGCATGGACCGCGTGGACATCATTACCGGCACGCTGGGCAAGGCCATGGGCGGAGCCAGTGGTGGCTTTACCGCCGGTCGTTCGGAAATCGTGAAACTCCTGCGCCAACGCTCCCGGCCGTATCTCTTTTCCAACACGGTGGCACCGCCCATCGTCGCGGGTGCTTTGAAAGCTTTTGATCTGATCGACAGTGCACCGGAACTGCGCCAACAGTTGCGCGATAACACAAAGCGCTTTCGTGCCGGGCTTGAAGAAGTGGGCTTTGACGTGCTGCCCGGCGACACGCCCATCATTCCCATCATGATGTATGACGCAAAAGCCGCATCTGCTCTTGCCGAGGAGATGATGAACCAAGGCGTCTATGTGGTGGCGTTTTCCTATCCCGTGGTACCGAAAGGCAAGGCGCGCATCCGCACACAAATGTCGGCGGCGCTGACCACCGAAGAAGTAGACTTCGCGGTCAAGGCCTTCGCTGCGGCCAAAGAAAAACTGGGCCTCTAGCGGTGCTCAGCGTTGCGGACATCTTCAAGATTGGCATTGGCCCCTCCAGCTCTCACACGGTTGGGCCCATGCTCATCGCCCGGCGTTTCCTCGCGGATGTCCGAAAGGCCGGAAAGTTTGAACAAATCTCACGCGTCCATGTAGAGCTTCATGGCTCTCTTGCGCTGACGGGGCACGGTCACGGCACTGATAGAGCTGTAGTGTTGGGGCTGGCGGGGTTTGAGCCTCACACGGCCGATCCGGATACTTGCGACGCCCTGTGGAACTCTGTTCTTGAAACACATCATCTCTCCTTGTTGGGGGAGCGCGAAATCCGATTTGTGCCGGATCGCGCCATCGCCTTTGCCATGGATATCATGCCGGTAGAACATCCCAACGGCATGCGCCTGACCGCACATGGCGCCGGTTTGGAACTTTTGTTTTCGGCGATTTATTTTTCGCTGGGGGGCGGATTTATAGCCCGCGTGGATGAGTTCGGTGCAGCGCCGAAACCAGCTCATGCCGGAGCTATTGAATTTCCGCATCCATTTTCGTCGGGCGAGAAACTCATCGCCATTGGCCATCGCACTGAACTGAGTATTGCAGAGATCATCGCTGAGAACGAAGATACGGTGCGCCCCCGCGAAGAAACTGAAAGTATTCTCGATAGTATCTGGCAGGCCATGAATGCATCTGTTGAACGCGGGTTACAGACGGAAGGGGTTCTCCCAGGAGGGCTGGAGGTCAAGCGCCGTGCCCCGGAGATTTTTCAAAGACTGGACACTGTAGGCGAGACAAGCGCCAATGAACGCGAGGCCTTGTTTGATTGGCTTAATGTCTATGCCATGGCAGTAAACGAAGAAAACGCAGCGGGCGGGCGCGTCGTCACGGCTCCCACAAACGGGGCGGCGGGAGTTATCCCGGCGGTTATTCGCTATTATTGCGCGGATCAACCCAACGCTGCCGATTTGATCCGGCGGTTCTTGCTCACCGCTGCGGCCATCGGGTTTCTGTATAAAGAAAAAGCCTCGATCTCTGGCGCTGAAATGGGCTGTCAGGGAGAGGTAGGCGTGGCCTGTTCGATGGCGGCGGCGGGTCTGGCTGCAGTGTGGGGCGGCACCAATGAGGAGATTGAGCACGCGGCTGAAATAGCCATGGAGCACAATCTTGGTCTTACGTGCGATCCTGTCAAAGGCCTCGTGCAAGTTCCCTGTATTGAACGCAATGCCATTGGTGCTGTGAAGGCTGCGAACGCCGCGCGCCTTGCCATTCAATCAACCGGTGCGCATCGCGTATCCCTTGATCAGGTGATCGAGACCATGCGCCAGACCGGGCTTGATATGAACAATAAATACAAAGAGACCAGCCAGGGCGGTTTGGCGGTCAGTGTTGTGGAATGTTGAACTGCATCTAAACATCCTGCCCGGCAGCAAACCCAGATGACCAGGCCCACTGGAAATTGAACCCGCCCAGATGGCCGGTCACATCCACTACTTCGCCGATGAAATAGAGCCCTGGCACCTTACGTGCTTCCATGGTCTTGGACGAAAGCTCGCGCGTGTTCACACCGCCAAGGGTGACCTCCGCAATGCGAAAGCCTTCGGTGCCGTTTGGTTTGACGCGCCATCGATTGACCGCGTCGCTAACCAATGCCAGATGTTTGTCCGAAGCATCAGCAATACGCTCTACCGGCGCAAGAGTACCCCAATCCAGATGTTCGACGATATTGTCCGCCAGCCGTTTGGGCAGAACATCACCAAGAGCGGAGCCAAGTCCCTGCTTTGGGTGGTCCCCGCGCCATTGTTTCAGGTGCGCCAATACATCCGTATCCGGAGCAAGATTGAGGATAATCTCGTTGCCCGGGTGCCAGTAGGATGAGATCTGCAAAGTCGATGGCCCGCTCAATCCCCGGTGGGTAAACAACAAGCCTTCTCGAAACTGAAACTTGCCGCAGGTGATGACAGCATCAACGGAAACCCCAGCCAGTGCCTTAAATTGCTCTCGCAACTGGTCACTAAACGTCAGCGGCACCAGGGCGGGGCGGGGCTCGATGATACTCAACCCAAATTGATGGGCAATATCGTAGCCAAATCCGGTTGCCCCCATCTTTGGAATGGATTTTCCCCCCGTGGCAATCACAAGAGACTCGCCGATATATGTCCCTTGGTCTGTCGTGATTTCAAAATCGCCATCGACTTCTCTGATGCGTTCCACGCTTGTGTTGGTTTGAACTTTTGCACGAGCGTCATGACATTCACTGAGTAGCATCTGGATGATCTCTTGCGAACTCTCATCGCAGAATAACTGCCCAAGCGTCTTCTCGTGGAAGGAAATCTCATACCGCCTCACCATCTCAATGAAGTCATGCTGGGTATAGCTCCGCAAAGCGGAAATGCAAAAGCGCGGGTTCTCCGATAGAAAGTTGGCCGGGGTGGTGTAAAGATTTGTGAAATTACAACGTCCTCCACCGGAGATGCGAACTTTTTCGGCAGCGGTCTTGGCATGATCCAACACCAACACCGTGCGCCCTCGCTTGCCTGCCTCCGCCGCGCACATAAGGCCCGCGCCCCCGGCTCCGATAATGATGACATCGTAGTTCTTGAGGGTCATGGCTCCGGAGTTCCGCGTTAAAATGCTGAAACTGTCATGAAGGGATGACGGGTCTTTTGCAAGGTCTTATGCTAGGGTTCTCCACCTGTTCGGCAATAGTTTTGAGGGTTTAAATGGAAATTGTCAGTGTCACAAAGGGCACCGGGCCTCTCATCCTCAGCATGCCTCACGGCGGCACGCATATCCCGGAGGCCCTGCGCGCCCGTTTCAACAATCTGGGCTGTGCGGTGCCAGATACAGATTGGTGGATGGACCAACTTTACAATTTTGGCACAGATTTGAACGCCACTGTGGTGAAGGCAAACCTCTCCCGTTTTGTGGTGGATCTCAACCGCGACCCTTCCGGCCAAAGCCTTTATCCCGGTCAGACCACCACGGGCCTGTGCCCTACGGAAGTTTTCGACGGAAAGGCTATCTATAACGAAGGCGAGGAGCCGGATGAGGTGGAGATTGAGGATCGCCGCGGCACCTACTTTGCGCCTTATCATCACGCGCTTGACGCAGCGATTGCAGACGCCAAGGCGGCTCATGGGTATGCCTTGCTCTATGATTGTCACTCCATTCGCTCGCAGGTGCCGCGACTTTTTGAAGGGGATTTGCCGAATGTAAACCTGGGCACTCATGACGGACAAAGCTGCGCCCCCGGCATGCAAGTGGCAATAACTGATGTCTGTCAGGCTCAGGGTGGATTCAGCTTTGTCGCCAATGGACGTTTCAAAGGGGGCTGGATTACGCGCAACTATGGCCAGCCAGCGAGGCAGGTTCACGCTGTGCAGGTCGAGCTGACCCAATGCTCATACATGATGGAGACGCCGCCCTGGACCTTTGACGAGGAGAAAGCAGAGCAACTGCGAGGGCTGCTCCGCCCGATGCTGGAGGCGATGACGGGTTGGGCCACGGCGAACCTGAGGGCAATTGCATGAGCACTATGTTCCTGGAACGCGCTCTTCTGCCGGCAGGGTGGCAGGAAAATGTTCGCCTCAAACTTTCTGCTGAAGGCGAAATTGAAACAGTCGAAACAGAAGTGCAAGCGGATGCAGCGGATGAGGTTGTGCGCGGGGTTTGCGTTCCCGGCATGGCGAACCTGCATTCCCATGCCTTTCAACGGGCCATGGCGGGGCTGACCGAGCGACCCGGTGCAACCGATGACAGCTTCTGGACCTGGCGCGAAGTAATGTATGGCTTTGTCCAACGTATCGGCCCGAACGATGCTAATGCCATCGCCTCTCAGTTATATGTTGAGATGCTGAAGATTGGTTACACATCTGTTGCAGAGTTTCACTATCTGCATCATGGAAAAGATGGCGTTCCCTATGATGATCTTGGAGAAATGTCTCATCAAATAATTGAGGCCGCCCGCCAAACGGGGCTGGCGATCACACACCTGCCCGTGCTCTACGCTCATAGCGGATGTGGTGGCACCGCCCCTGGCGAAGGTCAAAAGCGTTTTGTAAATAATGTGGAGCAGTTCACGATACTGACAAGTGACCTTTATACTCAGTATAAGGACGTACAAGGCGTTCATATCGGCATGGCGCTGCATTCCTTGCGAGCGGTCTCCGAACCTCTGCTTCAGGATGCTGTGGAAATGCTGAATGGGGTGGATACCTCCGCACCCATCCATATTCATATTGCCGAGCAGCCTCGGGAAGTTGAGGAATGTTTTGCATGGTCCGGTGCGCGGCCCGTGGAATGGTTGCTGGATCATGCGGAGGTGGATGAACGCTGGTGTCTTATTCATGCAACCCACATGAGCGATAGCGAAATACAGGCCCTGGCCAATTCCGGGGCGGTGGCAGGGCTTTGCCCCACAACGGAGGCCAATCTGGGGGACGGGATTTTCCCCGCGCAAGCCTTTCTGGCAGCTGGCGGCAAGCTGGGTATCGGTTCTGACAGCCATATTTCAGTAGATGTGGCTGAAGAGCTGCGATTGCTGGAATATGGCCAACGGTTGAGCAGCAACGCGCGGAATGTGCTGATTTCCGCTGCATCGGAAAATGGGGTGGAGAGATCAACCGGCCGAAACCTCTATGAAACAGCCCTTGAAGGAGGCGCTGCGGCCCTGGGCCGTAAGACAGGGAAGATAGCTCCTGGATTTCGTGCAGATCTGGTGGGATTGGATACCGATCACCCATCCCTGTACGGACGAAATGGCGATGCAGCCCTAGACAGCTGGATTTTTGCTAACGCGGGAAACCCGGTGCGCGACGTTTATGTGGGCGGACGTAAGGTGGTGAGCGAGGGCGTTCATTTTGCCGAAAACAATGTGGCGGGCAAATATAGAGCTGCCATAGATCGCTTGAATGAGGTTTAGTCTTCGGCCAGAATTTCCATGAGATCTTCGATAGCGCTGCGCATGGCAACAAAATCTTGCCCTTCGATACTGCCTTTCAGTTTTGGGACATGCACAAACACGCAAGGTGTATCGGAACCCTTCGCGTTGAGATGATCCAGCGCACAGTAATAGATGTGATTGCAGATATAGGCGCCAGCATGATTTGAGATCACAACGTCATGGCCGTGGCTGCGAAGCTCTGCCTGCACGACAGGTAAGTCGATGTGGGTTTGCAAGGCTAGTGCTGCGCCGGGCTTGATGGCCTGACCCTTGCGCAGGTCTCCTGAATTGTCCGCCAAAGGAGCATCATCGATGTTGAGGGCAACGCGCTCCAGTTTGATGGATGTTGCCTCACCACTCAGGCCCAGCATGATGACGGCGGTAGGGGCATGCTCATCGATGAGCTGGCAAATGCGGGTGCCTGCGAAATCATATTCCGTAGCCAATACTTCAAAAACATGATCCGGTTGGCTTTGCTGCAAGGTTTTGATGAGTTCCTGAGAGGGGTTGATGTCATCACCGCCAAACGGCTCGAATCCTGTAACGATAATGCTCATGGCAGGTCCCTCAAGATTTCCCGCGCCGCATTGTGCCCTGGTGCGCCGGTGACCCCGCCGCCGGGGTGTGCGCCAGAGCCGCAGATATAGAGCCCCTTGATGGGGGTGCGATAATCCGCATAGCCCAGCATGGGGCGGGCGGAGAACATCTGATTGAGGCTCAAGGCACCATGGAAAATATCCCCGCCGATCAACCCAAAAGTACGCTCCAAATCCAGAGGGCTCAGAATCGAACGACCGAGTACACTTGCCTTGAAGTTGGGCGCATATTTGTTGACCGTCTCAATGATCAGGTCTGCTGCCTCTTCGCGAGCATCATCCCAGCTTCTCCGATTAGGCAGTTCCGGTGCGAATTGCTGGCAGAAAAGGCTCGCCACATGTTGACCCGGTGGCGCAAGAGTGTCATCCAGAGTTGAAGGGATCAACATCTCCACAATGGGCTCACGGGACCAGCCAAACTCGCGGGCATCCTGATAGGCGCGATCGAGATATTCCAGCGATGGGCCGATGATAATTCCGGATCTGTGATGCTCCGCCACTTGCGTGCCGGGTAGGCAGGTAAAGTCCGGCAGTTCCGAAAGGGCCACATTCATGCGGAACGTGCCAGAGCCGCATTTCCATTGATCCATCCGCCTGCGGAAGTTCGGCTCCAGCAATCCTGGGTCCACCATCTTTTGAAACAGAAGTTTTGGGTTCAGGTTAGACGCAACAGTGCGAGCGCGAATGATCTCACCATCTTCCAATTTTACGCCGCAGGCTTTGCCCTGCTCTGTCAGTACTTCTGCAACAGGTGCATTGAGGGAGATCGAAACCCCGCGGTTTTCCGCTACCTGCGCCATGGCTTGAGTGATTGCGCCCATGCCGCCGATGGCATGTCCCCACATGCCCTTGTTGCCGTTGACCTCGCCAAAGGCGTGATGCAGCAGCACATAGGCCGAGCCTGGCGTATGGGGGCTGCCGTAAAACCCAACAACCCCGTCAAAGGCAAAGGCGCCCAACACTTCGGGGCTTTTGAACCAGCGGCTCAGAAAATCTGAGGCAGAAACGGTAAAGAGATCCAGCAACACGCGTTGTTCTTCAAGGCTCAGCTTGATGAGATGCCCGCCGAGCTTTACCGCGCGCCAGGCCTCCAGCCAGCCGCCACCCACATTGGGCGGGGTTTCCAGCACCAGCCCGCGTAACGCGCCGGCAGCAACTTCCAGCGTGTTATAGAAATCCTCCAGCCGGGCTGCATCCGCGGGTGCGATACGGGCAAACTCTGCCTGTACTTTTTCAAGGCCAAAGGGGAGTTTCAGGTAACGCCCCTCATCAAGAGGCCAGAAATTTGCAATCTCCCGCTCCACCACGGTCAAGCCATTGTCATAAAGCTCCAGATCCTCAATGACCTTGGGGTTCAGCAAGCTAACGGTGTAGGAGGCGACGGAATTACGAAAGCCGGGATGAAATTCCTCGGTCACCGCGGCCCCGCCTACGACATTGCGACGTTCGACGATCTTCACGGACTTGCCAGCCGCTGCGAGATAGCACGCGCAGGTCAGGCCGTTGTGGCCGCCGCCGATAATGACAACATCAAAAATCTCGTTACTCATCGGATTAATTTCCTGGTCCCGAGGTCGCTGCGAATTTCCTCAGGCGAGGGGGCGGATGTGTTGGCAGCGATGGGCAGTTCCTTGCGTATGCGGGCCGCAAAATCACGAAGGCAGGTCTCGCTTGCGCCAAAGGGCCCGGTCTCAAAGCCGGACGTATCAAGCCCCGCCTGAACGCGCTCAATCAGGTCTCTATCTTCCAGATTGACCTGGCGATTGATACGCCAGTTGAGATAACGCGCGATTTTCATTTCGCGGCGTGTATCAGGCAAAGCATAGGCCGCCTCCCGCAACATGGTTTTGCCCGGCCCCATGGGGATGAATTGCATGAAGTCCATCTGGTCAGGATAAAGGTCAAAGGCCAGATTGGGCCAGAGCAGATAGTAGACCCACTTGCGTTGACGTGTCCCAGGCAGATGATCGACCGCCGGTAGGGTTTCCCGATAGGCTTGAACCGACCGGCTTTGCGGGCCTGCCTCCACCACATCGGCGGTGATGCGATAGGCCTCGTTGCCCGGCTCCAGACGATAAGTGTCCCCCACCAAACCGGAAAGTTCCGGGTGGGCAACGGGAATGTGCAGAGCATCCAGATAATTGTCTGTGGCCACTTTCCAGTTCACATCGCGGGCACGCAGGCGTAGTGAGCTGATGGGTTTCATCTCTGCGGTATGGTAGAGTTTGAACTCCGCCGCTACGGGCGCGATGAAGTCTTCAAAGCTCATTGGGCCGGGGCGAGGGCGGACAAAGACAAAGCCTTCGCAAATGCCCATCTCCAATGGTTTGAGATTGTACATGCCACCATCCAGCGGCACATAGTCTTCCCGTTGGGGCACGCCGATCAGTTGGCCTTCCAGATCATAAGTCCAGGCGTGATAGGGGCAGGTGATCCGCCCCCCGCAATTGCCCTGGGGCTCGTCCAGCAGGCGTGCGGCCCGATGGCGGCAGATATTGTGAAAGGCGCGGACCTTGCCATCCTTGCCCCGCACGGCAAATAGCAATTCACCCATGAACGGCAGAGTGACGTAAGCGCCCGGGTCCGGAATATCGCTTTCATGGCACAGCATCTGCCAGGTGGGCAGCAACAGCTTTTCCCGCTCCAGATCATAGAAATCTGGGTTCGAATAGGTCCAGGCAGGCAGGCTTGTGGCCTCCCTCAAATCGTTGTCGGATCTATCGCTCACCTGAATCCTCTTATAAAAACCCCCGGCGCAATGTGGGGAACCAGCGCGGGGAATAAAGGGTCATAGCTTGAAGCTCCAAGGTCTCGCAATCCTGTCGCAACGTCAACATTTGCCCCTCGCAATGGGCCTCAGGGGAGATTATGATCCCCTCAAACCTGGCTGCGGGATGCCGCAGCCTATTCACGCAAGGAGCCGCTCACATGTTCGAAAACCTGTTCTCTCTTGAAAGCAAAACCGCTCTCATTACTGGCGGCTCACGCGGTATCGGCCTGATGATCGCCAAGGGCTACCTGGCGCAAGGCGCGAAAGTATACATTTCCTCGCGCAAGGCTGAGGTCTGTGATGCGGTGGCCGAAGAGCTGGGCGAGAATTGTTTCTCCTTGCCCCAAGACGTCTCTTCCGTGGAGGGCGTCAAGGCGCTGGCTGCGAAATACGCGGAACACGAAAGCAAGCTCGATATTCTGGTGAACAATGCGGGGGCCGCCTGGGGGGCGGAGTTTGACGAGTTTCCCGAAAGCGGTTGGGACAAGGTGATGGATCTCAATGTGAAATCACCGTTCTTCCTCACCCAAGCTTTGGCGGGGCCCTTGCGCGCCGCCGCGACGAAGGAAGTACCCGCGAAGGTCATCAACATTGCTTCTATTGATGGGATCTATCTTACCGCCGGGGAGACTTATTCCTATGTGGCCAGTAAGTCCGGGCTCATCCATCTTACGCGGCGGATGGCGGCTAAACTCATCGAAGACAATATCAATGTGACCGCAATTGCGCCGGGGGCTTTTGCTTCTGAGATGAACCGGGTGGCGCGGGATCATGCCGACGAGGTGAGTAAATGGGTGCCCTCAAAACGGATCGGCACAGACGAAGATATGGCCGGGGCTGCAATCTTCCTGGCTTCCCGCGCCGGTGACTATGTGGTCGGCTCAACCGTGACGGTGGACGGCGGCGTTGCCTTTGCCAAGCCAACAACGCATTAGCCACAACCTGTGCAAGGTCGCGAATTGATTTGTGTCATGGCTGAGTATTCGATTGTTGAGGCAAATCTCTGCCATGGCTGAAGATCTTCTCAAGAAATATGACCGGCAGGTTCCGCGTTATACGTCCTACCCTACCGCGCCTCATTTTCATGAGGGCGTGGCAGGCGAAACCTACGGCGAATGGCTAGGCGCACTTGGCAATGACGATACCCTGTCGCTCTATTTCCACGTGCCGTTTTGTGCCGAGATGTGCTGGTTCTGTGGTTGCCACACCAAAGTCACGCGCAAGTATGAACCGGTGGTCGGCTATGTCAGCTCCATGCACAGAGAGCTTGATCTCGTCTCTGCCGCTCTTAAAGCTCAGCCGAAAGTCACAAGCGTTCATTGGGGCGGCGGCTCGCCCACCATGCTCAAGCCGGATGATTTTACCCAATTGATGCAGGCCCTGCGCGAGAAGTTCAATCTCGCAGAGGATGCTGAGATCGCGGTAGAAATTGATCCGCGCACCCTGGCGGCTGACTTCATCGAAGCCCTTGTGGCCAGCGGTGTGAATCGCGTCAGTCTGGGCGTGCAGGATTTTGACGACACGGTGCAACAGGCCATCAATCGGGTACAGCCGTATGAGATGGTGGCGAAAGTTGTTGAGGACTTGCGCGCTGCCGGGATCAAGGCTTTTAATTTCGATCTCATCTATGGCCTGCCGTATCAGACTGCGGAGAGCATCATCCGCACGGTTGATCTGGCGATGAAGCTTCAGCCTGACAGGTTGTCTGTGTTTGGCTATGCCCATGTGCCGTGGATGAAAACTCACCAGCGCATGATCAAGGATGAAACCCTGCCGGACACGGCGCAGCGTTTTGAATTGGCTGAGCTTTTGGCCAATCAGCTGATCTCTCATGACTATGACCGCATTGGTCTTGACCATTTCGCCAAGGCAGACGACGCCATGCAGGTGGCTCATGCTGGCGGGACGTTGCGGCGAAATTTTCAGGGCTATACGACAGATAGCGCATCTGCCCTGATTGGCATTGGGGCCTCGTCCATTGGCTATTTGCCTCAAGGCTATGTGCAAAACCAGGTGCCGCTCAAAACCTATATGGATGCGATGAATGCAGGCGATCTTGCTACGGCACGGGGCATCGCGCTCAGTGATCAGGATAAGATCCGGGGGCGGATTATCGAAGAGCTCATGTGCCAACTGAAAGTTGACTTGGCGGATTTTGGCGAGGCGGATCTCTATGCCACCGAGCTTGGCGCGCTTCAGCCATTGGCCGAAGACGGTTTGGTAAAGGTACAAGGCAGCAAGGTTCAGGTGACCGAAAAAGGACGCCCCTTCATGCGTTTGGCCTGCGCTGTTTTTGACGCTTACCTGAAACCAGAGCCCAAGCGGTACTCCAAAGCGATATAGGTTAAACGTATCGGTCATTCCGGGGCGGACAAAGTCCGGACCCGGAATCTCTGGATCTCGGATCGTTGCTCGAGATTCCGGACAATTGCTCTGCAATTTCCGGAATGACGGGTACGAAATTTAGATACCAAACACCCGCGCCATGGCTGGGGTGAGCAAGCGTCCGTCCGGATCCATGGCTTGGCGTACTTCCAGAAAATCATTCCAGTGAGGGTAAAGCTCGGCAAAGTCCGGGGCTGTGCCGGTGTTCATCTTGCCCCAGTGAGGCCGCCCGCCATAACGCCGGAAGATGGGCTCGACTACTTCCTGAATGGGGGCGGGGTCTTCCTCGAAATGACGGTGAATGGCGATGGAGCACCTGTCCTCCCCACTAAATGGGCTAAGCCACAGGTCATCGCCTTTGATGTAGCGGAACTCGAAGGGGAAGAACACGCGCACCCGGGCGCGCTCAACGGCTTCGATCACTTCGCGGAAACAGGCAGGCCCTTGCGCTGCGGGAATGTGATATTCCATTTCATTAAAGCGCACGGAGCGTTGTTCGGAAGAGAGCACTTTCCAATAATCATCCACTTCCGAAGTAGTGCCCACATCAGACATGAATTGCTCGGATAGCCAACGCCTCAACCATGGCGCCCAATGGGTCATCCCCTCCAGGTCGCGCAACTGCTCCATGTCATCATTGTCATTGCGGTCCGGGTCGCGGGAGATGGGCTCGTCGGTCTCATTATTGGTGATGACCATGGACATGCCCGTATAGGGGAAATAAAAGCTCTCCCAATGGCGGTGGGCTGCAGCGCTTTCGGGTGCGGTCTCCATAACTTCGTCAAAGGGTGCGAACCATTGTTCTTTCTTGAGGCGGTGGAAGGGCTGAACTTCAGTTTCAATTTCCGTGATGACCCCGATAGAGCCCAAGGACACGCGCGCGGCCTCAAACAGCGCAGGGTTCTGCATCGCGTTACATTCAAGAATGTCGCCCTTCACCGTGACCAGCTTCAGGCCGGTAACATAGGCGGGCAGAGCCGCAAGATCTTTCCCCGTGCCATGAGTGGCGGTGGCAATCGCTCCCGCAAATGTCTGCTTGTTGATGTCGGGCATATTCATCAGGGCAAGATTGTTCTCGCCAAGCTCTTCGGCGACCTGAAATAGCCGCGTGCCGGCCTTGAACCTGGCGTGCTCCGGCGTTGCAGTGATGAGCCCGGACAGTCGGTCTAATATCAACAAAGTGCCGTCCGTGGGCACAATGTTGGAGAAGGAATGCCCTGCGCCTACGGCACGGATGGGTCCGGGAAGATCTGCCATCCGGGATGCCAATTCTGCTTCATCGGCCGGGGCCCAGCGAAGCTCCGGCAGGCAGGTGCGATAGCCTGACCAATTGCGCCATTCTAACCGGCGTTCCGGCGCGGGTTCCAAGTCCTGAGCTTGGGCTTGGGCTGCAAACAAATTGGCCTGAGTGCCAAAACCCGCCATGGCGGCGCTGGCAGCGGAAAGGGCCATGACCTGTCGACGGGTGAGCTTCATGATCTTATTCCTCGTCTAGTTCTCGCCCGTGGCCAGAAATTCAATCAGGGCACGGAATTCCTGAACCGAACAATCCGAACACATGCCCATGGGCGGCATGCCTTGAAAGCCACCGATGGTATTTTCCATCAACACGGTGTTTCCCTTGGCAAGACGAGGGGCCCAGCCTACCGCATCGCCGGTCAGCGGGGCACTGCTTGCCGCAAGACTGTGGCAATTGATGCAGCTGCGCTCATAGATATCTCGAAGGCGTGGATCACTGGGGCGCAGGTCAGCGGCACGTTCCGCCAATTGAGCCATTTCCTCAGTGCCGCGTTCAGGAACGCTGTCCCCACAGGCGGCCAAGGCAGTCAGACTGAGACCCAATAGGGTCAGGAAAATGAGATGAAATCGCATATAGCCCCCGAAAAATTCCGCTTTGATCTGCATTTGCAGAACCATATTAGGAAGCCTTGGCGGCCCTGTCACGTCAACGTTGCCACTTAAACTGTGTTGTCCCAGCTCTATTCCGCAGGGGAATTCTGGGCACCTTCTGGGGGAATGGCCACGGATTCCTTTTCCAGCTGCTTGATCACCGCCCCGGGCACACCGCTGCGCCGCGCCAGAACACTATAGGCAGCTGGCACCACAAACAGCGTCAGCACGGTGGCCACGGAAATGCCGCCAAAGACGACGGTTCCGATGACAGCGCGTGTTTCTGCGCCCGCGCCAAAGGCAATGATCAGCGGCACAGAGCCTGCCGCAGTGGTCACGGCTGTCATCAAAATGGGGCGCAAACGAACAGTGCAAGCTTCGACAAGAGCTTCATCAAAGGGCTTGCCCTTGGCCCGCAGTTGGTTGGCAAACTCAACGATTAGAATGCCGTTTTTAGTGGCCAGCCCCACCAGCATGACAAGACCGATCTGGCTGTAGATGTTCAGCGTATAGCCCATGATGACCAGACCATAGAGGCCTCCGGCCATGGCCAGGGGCACCGTCAGCATAATGATGAAAGGATGAACCCAGCTTTCAAATTGTGCAGCCAATACCAGGAACACCACAACAATTCCCAAGACGAACACAAAAAGCGTGGAGCCACCAGCGCTCACATAATCCAGCGACTCGCCTTTGTAATCGATCACCGCATGTTCGGGCAGGTGAGTGCGCACCAGCCCTTCCATGTAATCCAACGCTTCGCCCATGGTGAGGCCTTGGTCAATCTCCGCCTCAATGGTGAGCGCACGCACGCGGTTATAGCGATTGAGCGCCGTAGAGCTGGCAATTTCTTCGAAGGAAATGAAATTGGCCAGCGGCACCAGCTGACGACTGCGATCTGATCGCACGTAGATGTTCTCAAGGCTGGAGGGGGTGCGTTGCATATCGCGCTCCCCGCTGAGGATCACATCATACTCAAATCCGCCGTCTAGATAAGTTGTCACCCGACGCGAAGCGAGCATGGTTTCCATGGTGCGGCCAATGGAGCTGATGGTAACGCCCAACTCTGCGGCGCGGTCATAGTCCACCTGAATCCGAAGCTGAGGCCTTGTTTCGCGATAGTCGTAATCAACGCCAGAGAGGCCAGGGTTATCTTCCTCAATGGCCTCCAGGATAATATCGCGCCAGATGGCTAGCTCATCATAGGACCCGCCGCCAATGACGAACTGCAATGGCTTTTGCGTGCGTCCGCCAAAGCCGCGCCGCTGAAGGGGAAAAGAGCGAACACCGGGAAGATCGCCCAGGCGTCTTCGCACATCACCCATGATTTCACTGATGTGGCGGCGCTCCCCCCACGGGGCCAGGCCCACAATGGCAAAGCCGGTATTGAAATTGTTGCTGGCGCCAAAACCTGGTGCGCGGATCAAAAGCCGTGTAACCTCTCCGTCCTCTACAAGCGGCAACAGGCGACGCTCCACCTCGTCCATATATTCTTCCATGTAGGCGAAGGTTGCGCCTTCCGGTCCTGACACAACAAGAAAGAACGCGCCGCTGTCTTCGCTTGGCGAATATTCCGACGGAATGACTTTGAGCAACCACAGGGCAGAACCCGCGACCAGGACAAATGCAACAAGGGCGAACAAGGGCTGCTTGATAACAACGCTCAGGAAGGTGCGATAGATGCCGCTGGTCGCCACAAAGACCTGATCGATCTTTTTCTCAAAGACGTTTCGCGCCTGCTTGGGTTTTAAAACCTTGGAGGCAAGCATGGGGGCAAGAGAAAGCGCTACGAAACTGGAGAAGAAAACGGCAGACGCCATGGACAGGGCGAATTCGGAAAACAATCGTCCAATATCCCCTTGCAAAAGGGCGATGGGCACGAAGACGGCGATCAGAACGGCTGTCGTGGCGATAACGGCAAAGCCCACTTCCCGCGTGCCGCGATAGGCGGCCACAAGAGGGGTTTCGTCATAGTCATGAATACGCCGGTGAATATTTTCCAAGACCACAATGGCGTCATCCACCACCAGGCCGATGGCCAGCACGAGAGCCAGCAAGGTCAACAGATTGATGGAAAATCCGAATACGTACAGAAGGATGAAGGTCGCGGTAATAGAGACCGGCACGGTGACGGCGGGGATGATCATGGCGCGGATGCTGCCCAAAAAGGCAAGGATGGTGGCAATGACCAGGCCAATGGCGATAAACAGGGTCTTGTAGACTTCAGAAATGGCGGTCTCGATAAATATGGAACTGTCATAGCTCTGGCGGAGCTCCATTCCCTCCGGCAGATTGGCGTTCAGGCGCGCCGCTTCGTTGCGGGCTGCGCGGGCAACTTCGATGGTGTTAGCCGTGGATTGCCGGGTGATGGCGATGCCCACCATGGGAATGCCATTACTACGAAAGAGAGTGCGATCTTCCACCGTGCCCCGTTCAACCCGCGCCACGTCCCCCAGGCGGATCAGATAGCCGGTATCCCCACGGGCCAGAACAAGGCTCTGGAAATCCTCGACGGTTTCAAAGGCCCGGTCCACGCGCACGGTAAATTGTCGCTCAGCGCTCTCAACAGATCCGGCGGGCAGCTCCACATTCTCAGAACGCAAAGCAGTTTCTACATCTGTGGCGGTAAGCCCCCGTGCGGCGAGAGCAGTTCGATCCAGCCAGATACGCATGGCATAGCGTTTACCCCCGCCAATGCGGACGCGCGCCACCCCCGGTAAGATGGAGAAACGATCCGCCAGATAGCGTGAGCCATAGTCGGTCAGCTCAGAAATATCATGGCGATCACTTACCAGGTTTAGCCACATGACCGTTTCGGCATTGGCACCAACTTTTAGGACCTCAGGGGGGCTGGCTTCTTCTGGAAGGTTTCCGGAGACCCCTGCGACCCGATCTCGCACGTCATTGGTGGCCGCTTCGATATCGCGGCCCACGCGGAACTGGATGGTGATGTCAGAGCGCCCGTCACTGGAGGTGCTTTCAATGAACTCAATGCCCTCGACACCGGAAATGCGTTCCTCGATCACTTGCGTGATACGGGTTTCCACCACATTTGCCGCAGCGCCAGGATAGTTCACCTGAATGGAAACGATTGGCGGATCAATGTCCGGATACTGACGAAGGGGCAGCCGATAAAACGTCACCACGCCAAATGCGATCAACAACAAAGACATCACAGAGGCAAAAACCGGGCGGGTGACAGAGATATCGGAAAGTAACATGAGGCCTACTGCTCCTGTGCCAAAAGATCAGAGAGAGGTTCATTCCCGGTCTCAACCGCGCGAATTCTGACCTCGCTGCCGGGGCGAAGGTTTGCCCCGCCGTGGGTAACAATCCGCTCTCCGACTTCCAGTCCTTCAAGAATTTCTACCTCGCCAACACGGCGCGTACCCAACCGAACGGCCCGCCGCTCCGCCGATGTGCCTTCTGCATCTACCACCCAGACGAAACGGTCGCGGGCTTCCACGATAACGGCGCCTTCAGGGATGGCGATGGCCTGTCGCGCATTGCGTTCCAGCTCTACCGTCATCAACAGGCCAGGGCGTAGCAGGCGGTCGTCATTGGGAATGAGTGCCCGCACTTGAATAGAGCGGGTAATGGGATCGATAGCCGCATCAATGCTTGCCACCGTGCCTTCAAAAATCTGACCGGGAAAAGCTTGCGCCTTGGCATGAATAATCTGGCCAATTTGAATGGCAGAGAGATGAACCTCCGGCACCGAGAAATCCAGCTTCATCACATCGTCACTGTACAAGGTGGTGATTACCTGACCGGGTGAAACATAAGTTCCCACGCTGACGGACCTGAGCCCTACGACACCGTCATAAGGCGCAATGATAAGACGGTCCTGAAGCCGGCTTTCGGTTGCCCGCAATCTGGCGCGGGCGGTGTCATACTCGCGGCGGCGTTGATCCAGGGTGGAGCGCGTAGCCGAGCCCCGCTCTGCAAGATCGCGGGCCCGTTCAAACTGGGCGCGGGATTCATCTACTGTGGACCGAGCCTCGGCGAGCAAGGCCTGCTCCTCGGCATTCGTCATCTCGACCAGAACGTGGCCGGCCTCAAGACGTTGGCCATCATCAAAATGGATTGCCGTGATGGTGTCAGCGACAGGGGCGGTCAATTGTACGGTCTCATTGGCGCGCAAAGTGCCCAACGCCTCAATACGGTCTGAATAGGGCACCATTTGAGTTTCAAATACGATGACAGGGGTCGGGGGCCTCGGACCGCCGCGCTGAGCCAAAAGCGGTGTTGAACCAAGGGCCGTGCTGATCAGGACAACAAGCAACACCAGCGGTTTGAACCCGCGAGCCAAAGCTGGCCTCTGAACAGAGACATTTTCACTCATCAGTCAAAGCCCCAATCGCTCAAAACCATAACCCGCCGTGGCGGAAATCAACTTGAGAGGTGCTTCACATCCGCTCCCGGACGTTGAAGTTCTCCGCTTGAGTTTATCATAGAATGAGCACCCGCACAGAGAAAAGCCGCGCTCTGCCTTGAATGTGCAGAAGCGCGGCTGGTAACAAAAGAGCCGATGTTTGGCCCGGATGTTGTGCTTTACCTAGACGTCAAAAGAGACACCTTGTGCCAAGGGCAGCTCGGTGCCGTAATTGACGGTGTTGGTGGCCCGGCGCATATAGGCCGTCCAGCTGTCAGAGCCTGCTTCGCGACCGCCGCCGGTTTCTTTCTCACCGCCGAAGGCACCACCGATTTCCGCACCGGAAGGTCCGATGTTCACATTGGCAATGCCGCAGTCAGAACCGCTGGCTGAGACGAACCGCTCCGCCTCGCGCATGTCCATGGTGAAGATCGAAGATGAGAGCCCTTGCACCACATCGTTTTGCAGAGCGATGGCTTCATTCAAAGTCTCATACTTCATCACGTACAAGATTGGTGCAAAGGTTTCTGCACGAACAATATCGGATTGTGCGGGCATCTCCGCCAGGGCAGGACGCATGTAATAGCCCGCATCCCCTTCAGGGGTGTTGGCCCGTTCGCCACCAGTGACGGTGCCGCCTTCATCGCGGGCTTGAGCGAGAGCTGCCTGTGCACGGTTAAAGCCATCTTCATCGATGATCGGGCCCACAAGCTTGGCACTGTCGCGAGGGTCGCCAACGGATACCGAGCCATAGATCTTTTGCAAGCGTGCGACCATGTCATCATAGACATCCACATGCACGATCAAACGACGCAGCGTTGTGCAGCGCTGACCCGCTGTGCCCATGGCAGAAAAGGCGATGCCGCGCACGGCAAGATCCAAATCAGCACTTGGGGTGATGATGGCAGCATTGTTGCCGCCTAGCTCTAGCAGCGAGCGTGCGAAACGTTTTGCCAAACGGGGTCCAACCTCGCGGCCCATGCGACAGGAACCGGTTGCGGAAACCAGCGCGATGCGCTTGTCATCCACCATTTGCTCACCAATATTGCGTTCACCAATGATGACGCTCAAAAGACCCGCAGGCGCATCATCAAAATCAGCAATCAGACGATCACAGATGGCTTGCACGGCCAAAGCAGTCAGCGGTGTTTTCTCTGAAGGCTTCCAGATCACGCTGTCTCCGCAAACCAATGCAAGAGCTGCGTTCCAGCACCAAACCGCGACAGGGAAGTTAAAGGCAGAGATCACACCGACAGGGCCCAGCGGATGCCAGGTTTCCATCATGCGGTGATCGGCCCGTTCGGTGGCGATGGTTTTGCCATAAAGCTGGCGGGAGAGACCCACGGCGAAATCGCAGATGTCGATCATTTCCTGCACTTCGCCCAGACCTTCAGAGGCGATCTTGCCGCATTCGATGGTGACCAGACGGCCCAGATCGTCTTTGTGCTTGCGCAGCTCTTCACCCAGCAGGCGAACGAATTCACCGCGCCGTGGGGCGGGCAGATTACGCCATGCCAGAAATGCGTCCTGCGCATCGCCGATGACGCTATCCACGGTATCAGAGCTATCCATGGCAACCTTGCCAATGATTGAGCCATCGACAGGGGAATGTACGGTCAGGTCGCCACCGTCAATAAGGCGGTCTGCAAAGCCAAGGGTCTTGGCAAGGTCCAGTGTTTCTTCGTTTACGTTTTTCATCTTTGTCACCTGAATTAGATTTTGGCCTGATCGCCATAGACGCGACCGAAACGGTTGGCAAGGAATGTATCAAGATTGATCTCTTCTTGGCGGACAAACCCCTTTTGCGGCAGGGTGCCATCTACCAGCATATCCAGCGTGGCACAAATGGCCGAAGCGGTTGTGCTTTGAATGCCTGTGCGGAACGTGCCGTCCACATCACCTGCGTATATTTTGCGTACAAAAGTTTCCTGCATGAAGGTCTCGCCGCGCCAGCCGGTGACAGTCACAAACACAATGACAACGTCCTGGTTGGTAGCGGGAAGGGAATGCTCAAAGATGTCTTTCAGAACGTCGCGGCGGTCCGCCAGACGCAGATCGTGAAGCAGCGCCTTCATCAAGGAGCAGTGGCCGGGATAGCGAATGGAGCGATAGTTCAGCTTGCGCACCTTGCCGTCCAGCGTATGGCACAAAGTACCCAGACCGCCGGAAGTGTTGAACGCTTCATAGCGCACACCATCGATGGAGAACTCTTCGCTCTCCTGCATGGCCGGAACTTCGGTCAGCTTGCCATCAACAATGGCTTCGCAAGGCTCGATATATTCATTGATCACGCCATCGGTGGACCAGGTGAGATTGTAGTTCAGCGCATTGGAAGGGTGTGTCGGTAGGGCCCCGACGCGCATGCGCACTTCGTCCAGGCGATCGAAGTCTTTTGCCAGGTGGTTGGCGGCAATGGAAATGAACCCCGGTGCCAATCCACATTGAGGAATGAAGGCGTAGTCTGAGCCCTTGGCCAGTTCCTGCACGATGCGGGTTGAGGCCACATCTTCGGTGAGATCCAGATAATTGGTGTTGGTGCGTGCTGCGGCTTCGGCAATCAGCTGTGTCAGCTGAAATGGCAAAGCGTTCAGAACCGCATAGGCGTCCTGCATGACAGCGTCCAGGCTGGCGGCATCGGTGACGTCAACGCAACTATACTCGACGCCATTGTCCTTGGTGACTTCCTTCAGGCGCACTTCGTCGCGGTCGGCGATGGTGACAGAATAGTCGCCGGTTTTTTGCAACATGTCGGCAATGGCGCTGCCGATATTACCGGCACCCATAACGGTGATTTTTTTCAACGAATTTCCCCTCAAGACTTCTTGTTTCGACCAACTGAGTGGTGGGGATATTGCCGAGGCGTCCTTTCAAAATGAAGGTGTAAATTGAGGAAATAGCTGATATAATTATGCGAAATGACGTAAATAAAAGTGATTTTGATGATATCTCCTCAGGATGAGCATCTTCTGGCTTTGTTGAGAGACAATGCCCGGCTTTCCACCTCTGAGCTGGCGCGGCGCCTGGGCCTTTCGCGCACCACGGTGCAAAGCCGTATCGAGCGGCTGGAGCGGACGGGGGTTATTGCCGGTTATACGGTACGCTTGAGCGCTGACTATGAAGCGGGGCAGATCCGGGCGCAGGTGATGATCACCGTTGGTCCCAAAGCTTCAAGTGGGGTGGTGGCAGCGCTTCGGAACATGGATGAGGTGCGCAAGCTTCATTCTGTCGGCGGCTCATTCGATATGATCGCTGATGTGGCCGCAGCTGACGTTGGCGCCATGGACAAGATCATCGACGCCATCGGAGCGCTGGAAGGGGTGGAACGAACCATGTCCTCCATCGTGCTTTCCACGCGTATAGATCGGTAAAGAGGGCTTAGCCCGTAGCGGTTATTTTTGCCGGTGCTGCAGTGGCCTCGTCGGGCACAGGGAAAACAACCTTGAAGGTCGATCCTGTTCCGAGCTTGCTTTCCACTTCGATACGCCCGCCGTGGCTTTCGGCAAGCGTTCGAACAATGGCCAGACCCAGACCCATACCCTGATAGGACCGGGTAAGTTCCATGTCTGCTTGGGCGAAGGGATCAAAAATCGAGCGGACCTCTTCCTCCGACATGCCGATTCCATAGTCTTTTACCGCCAAGACAATCTCGTGCCCGTATTTCTCGATTGAAACGATGACAGTGCTGCTCTCGTCGGAGAATTTGACCGCATTGGACAAAAGATTTCTCAAAATGTGTCGGCTCTGGATGGGGTCGAGATACAATTCCGGCAAATCACGTTCGATATAGGATCTGATCTTGATGTTCTTCTTGTCGGCTTCGAACTGGACCATTTTTTGCGCTTCAGCAATGAGCAACGACGTGCCGATATATTCCGGCTCGGAAATGGGTGGGTTTTCGCCGAACTCTGAAAACTGCAGAACATCGTCGATGAGGGATAACAAGTGCTGACCGCTCTCCATGATGTTGCGGGCGTACTCATTGTATTTGTTATCGCCATCCGCTTGGGCCAAATGATCGATCAGGCTGGAAAACCCAAGAATCGCATTCATGGGGGTTCTTAGCTCATGACTGATCATGGCAACGAACTGAGACTTGGTTTGTTGAGCATCACTCGCAGTGCGAGTTGCCTTGATCAGCTCTTCGTTCATTTTCCAGGAGGCTGTGATGTCTTGAACCGTGCCTTCCATGCCATTTGTCTTACCGCTTGGATCAGACAGAGTTTGACCAATTTCATGAACGATTTTCTCTCGACCGTTTGAACAGACGATCCGATGAACTGAAGAATAGGGCGCACCGTTGTCGACACTGTCGGCAACGGCAACCGATACCCGTTCGCGATCGTCAGGGTGGATAGTTTCCAGGAATTTCTCATAGGTCGGGTCAAACTCCTGCTCTGCCTTTTCGAAAATCCGGTAGGTCTCATCCGACCAGGCCAGATTGCCTGTGGGAATATCCCATTCCCAACTACCAATGTGAGCAATGGCCTGGGCCCGCGAAAAACGCGCCTCGTTTTCAACGAGAGCATTGGTTGTCGTGACCTCGTCGGTAACGTCCCGGCAGATTGCGGTGAACTCAAAATCGCTTCCTGCCGGGTGCTTCTGGATAGAAATGTTGAGGAACTTTTCGTCCCCGCATTTCGTTGCGCCCATCACCAGGTTACGAGCCGACATTTTTCGTGCCGTATCGGAGGAGTTTCGAAAATTCTCAATATGTTTTTGATGTTCTGCTTTGAGATGCTCCGGCAGAAGCATATCCAGCGGCTGGCCGAGAATGTCTTCCTTTGAGTACCCAAAGAGGCGCTCGGCAGCCGGGTTGAAGAGCACGATATTCAGGTCGTGGTCCAGAGATAGAATAGCGTCAGAGGTGTACTGGAGTATCTCCCTAACCTGCAATCCCATTGTCCCGCATCCCAGTAAATATGTATTTTGGCAAATTCTCTCTAAAGACTGCCACTGAGGTCTTTAATAGTCGCTAATTCAGAGCTTCCTGACCTACGAATCACCTAATGAAGCCAATTAAATACAATGCAGAGTGGCAATTCAATTAAAATCCACCTACAGTCCCACGGAGCGTTGATAGGCCGGGCGTTCCTTGAGGCGGTTAAAGTAGTCTTGGATACCGGGCGTAAAATCATCCCACATGTCCAGGCTGATCGCCAGATGAACGGCATAGCCCACTGCAATGTCCGCCATGGTGAACCGCTCCGCCACCAAATAGCTGCGTGTCTGCATGGCATCCTCCACGGAACGAAGTCGTGCCAGGAACCACTTTTTGTAATCCTCGGCTACCTGCGGCTGTTTGCGTCCCTCCGGCTCAAAGAACTTATAGCGAAGGATCAGGGTTTGGGGAAAAGTGAGGGTCGCATCACTCCGGTGGAGCCAGTTGAGGTAATCGCCGTATTCCGCATCCTGCGACGTAAGTCCTAGCGGCGTGGGTCCGTGGACATCCGCCAAGTACTGACAAATGCCGGAGCTTTCCGTCATCTTCACATCACCATCAATCATGTAGGGGATCGTGCCGAGCGGATTGATCTCCTTGTAGTCTTTGTGAAACGCGCGCGGTGGGAATTTCAGCACCACCAGTTCATAGTCCAATCCCATCTCCTCCAGGGCCCAGACGGCGCGCATGGAGCGGGCTTGATTGCAGTGATAAAGTTTGATGGTCATTTGATGTTGCCCTTGCGTCAACAGAAGGAAAGTCCAGAGAGCATCTTCTCGCGCACCCTTCGCCTTGACCCGCGGCCAAGCCTTGTCGATAGTTCAAGAGCTTGGGGTATGATGCAAGGACAATCCTGCGCATCGCATTTCATCAGTTGATTGTTGGGTTATGGGAAGGCCGGGAAAATGCACCACTTCGCCGATATTTGGGAAATTGTAGCTGACGCGGTGCCCGACGCACCCGCCCTCAATCACGCAGGCCAATCGCGGAGCTGGGCAGAATATGACGAGCGCTCTGCACGATTGGCGCAGGTCTTTGTAGATCACGGGCTTAAACCTGACAGCAAAGTCGCCATCTGCTCCTACAATTGCGGTGAGTATATGGAAGCACAGTTTGCCGCATTCAAGATGCGCGGCGTGCCCATCAATGTGAACTACCGCTATTTCGAAGAAGAGCTGATCTATCTTTTCGACAATGCAGATGTGGAAGCGCTGGTCTTTGAAGCCTCTTTCGCAACGCGCATTGCAGCCATTCGCGATAAGCTTCCCAAACTAAAACTGTTTGTTGAGATCGATGATGGCTCCGGTGATCATCTGGACGGTGCTTTGCCTTATGAGAAAACGCTTGGCACTGCCGCGCCCATGGAACGGATTGAGAGATCACCGGACGATATCTACATGCTGTATACGGGCGGCACCACGGGCATGCCCAAGGGCGTTATGTACCGCCACGGAGATTTCACCGAAGGACTGAAGTTCATGTACGAGCTTCGCGGTCTGCCCCGACCAGAATCGGCTGAGCAATTAACCGGCATGGTTCAGCAACTCGCAGGGCTTGGTGCTGCTCCGCGCGGGCTTCCGGCGTGCCCGTTGATGCACGGCACTGGCATGTGGTTGGGCGCGATGGGTCCTCATGTGTTGGGTGGCTGCGTGGTCACTGTTTCCAACAAACATTTCGATCCCGCGGATCTCTGGCGCGTTACCGAAGAACAAAAAATCACCGACATGGCCATCGTGGGGGATGCCTTTGCCAAACCTATGCTCAAGGCATTGCAGGGGGGCAAGGCCGATGGCGGTGCTTTTGACTTAAGCTCGCTCCTGATCATGATCTCGTCCGGTGTTATGTTTACCACGGACGTCAAACGAGGCCTTCTGGAATTTGGCGATTTTACCATTGTGGATGCCATGGGATCCACCGAAGGCAGTATGGGCATGTCTACCATGAACCGTCAGTCCCCGGAGAGTTCTACCGCCAAGTTTCAGATGAATGAAACCACAAAGGTCTTCACCGAAGATGGTCGCGAGGTTGAAGCTGGCTCTGGTGAGATTGGCATGATCGCCAATGGCGGCATGACACCAGTGGGTTATTTCAAGGACGAAGAGAAATCAGCCGCCACGTTCCGCGTCATTGACGGGCATCGCTATAGTTTTCCAGGCGATTTTGCAAAGGTGGAAGCGGACGGCACATTGGTGCTGTTGGGTCGCGGCTCACAATGCATCAACACGGGCGGCGAAAAAGTTTTTCCAGAAGAAGTGGAAGAGGCCGTAAAAGCCCACCCTTCTGTCTATGATTGTCTCGTCGTCGGGGTGCCCGATGAACGCTTCGGCGAGAGGGTCATAGCCGTCCTATCGTTCCGCGAAGGATCGGACGCTGTTGAAGGAGCGGCTTTCATCGAGTGGATGCACGGTAAAATCGCTGGTTTTAAAATCCCCCGCGCGATTTTGCCGGTGAAAGAAGTGCAGCGGGCAGCAAACGGCAAGGCCGATTACAAATGGGCCAAGCAGACAGCTCAAGAGATGCTTCAGGTAAGCTGATGAAATTACAACGTTTCTAATTTGGGCAAATCTTGCGTTCACACCTTTGAAAACACGCAGTTTCTGGCGCTTTGGGGGCTTTAACCCTGAGCCCGTGATGTGTTCTGTGGGCTCTGGCACCTGCAGGCTTTTCCGCGCTAGTCTATGCCCCAGGTACAGATGTCCAGGTGCGAAGCAGCGGCGTGACGGGCGAGCTTGCACGAGGATAAGAGGGGATCGCTATGTTCATGTCATTTTTCAAACGCGTGCTGCCAATTTCATTGGCGTCCATGATGGTGATGGTCGCATCGTCGACATCAAGCCTGGCCGATCAAGATGATTGGGATCGGGTTGATGATGTTCGTTTCACCCATCGGGATCAAGAACATGTGGTCAGTCTACGCGGCGAGGGTCGCCTTGATCGCATCGGGTTCAAGGCACGGGGCACAGACATCAGATGCCACAACATCCGGATCATTTTCCGCAATGGGCGTATTCAGTATCTGGATGGTCGCCGATACGGTGAGGATCATCTGGTGCGGTTCGATTTGATCGGGGATGATCGGCGGATTGAGGAAGTCCACTTTGATTGCCGGCCGTTGGGTCGAAACCACGGGCGTCTGGTTATTCGCGTTCGGCGATAAATCAGGCTAGACGTGAGGTTCCAACTCGCGGGTTTTGGTGAGGTCCAGAAACATCTCACCAAAGCTCTCCAGCTTGCGTGGCCCCACACCGTTTATCTCTGACATTTCCGCCAGTGTGGTTGGTTGCTTCGTGGCCATCTCGATCAGGGATGCGTCGCCAAAGATCACATAGGCTGGAACACCGCGCTCTTTTGAGAGAGACAGGCGCAAGGCTTTGAGCTTTGCCAGCAGGTCTTCGTTTTCCGGTGCAATGGCCGCATGAGCCTTGCGGGAGGATTTGGATCGCTTGGTCTTCTCCCGCTCGCGTATCTCCCGATACAGGAATGGTTCCTCGCCCCGTGCGATGGCGCGTCCCATGGGGGTGATTTCCAAACAGCCGTATTTCTGAATATTGATGGAAAGAGCGCGCCCTGCCAGTGCTTGCCGAATGAAAGCCTGCCAATAGATTTTCGTTCTATCTTTCCCTGCGCCATAGCACGGCAGAGTCTCATGGCCGCGTTCCTTGATCTTTGCGGTGTCCGCCCCCCGCAATACATCAATGATGTGCACAGCGCCGAAGAACTCCCCCGTGCGCTCAATAGCATCGAACAGCATTTGCGCTTGAGGCGTGCCATCAACCACAACAGGCGGGTTCAGGCAATTATCGCAATTCCCACATGGCTCAATGGTTTCATCGAAGTAGGCCAGCAGGGTCGCCCGCCTGCACTGTGAGGCCTCGCAATAGGCCAACAGGGAATCGAGCCGCTTGTGTTCGCGCAGCTTGTGGTCCTGATCTTCCCCGTCTTGCTCAATAAACTGCCTACGCATGCGCATGTCATCAAGGCCATAAAGCATCATCGTGTCTGCCGGGGCCCCGTCGCGTCCGGCCCGTCCGATCTCCTGATAATAGGCTTCCATGCTGGAGGGCAGGTTGAGGTGGCAGACAAAACGGATATCCGGTTTGTCGATGCCCATGCCAAAAGCAATGGTCGCCACCATCACCACGCCGGTCTCGCTCATAAAGCGATCCTGATTGGCGCGGCGCCGGCTGGCGTCTTGCCCGGCGTGATAGGCGATCGCATCCGTGCCATTGTCGCTGAGATGGGCCGCAACTTCCTCTGTGAACTTGCGTGACAGGCAGTAGATGATCCCCGATTGGCCTTCACGGCCTTCACGGCCTTCGAGGAAACTTGCCAGCTGCCCCTTCCAGTCGGATTTTGTGGCCACGGCAAGGGTCAGGTTTGGCCGATCAAAACCATGGACGATGATCTCACCTTGCCCGCGAAACAGTTTGGCCGCCACATCATCGCGGGTTGCTTTGTCTGCTGTCGCCGTAAAGGCCCCAATGGCAGCGTTGGGAAAGTGTGTTTTGAGTTGGGACAGTTGCTCATAGTCTGGACGAAAAGAGGAGCCCCATTTCGAGATGCAATGGGCTTCATCGATCACAAACAGAGCCGGGTTAAGGGCGCCGATAGCCTCCAACATGCGCTGGGTCATCAGCCGTTCCGGGGAGAGATAAAGCAGCTTTGCCAGACCAGAAGCGACGCGCCGCCAGTTGGCCACGTTTTCCTCGCGGGTCTGGCCCGAATGAATGCAGGCTGCATCCACCCCATTGGCGCGAAGACCGGCAACCTGATCATCCATCAAGGCCACAAGCGGGGAGATCACAATGGTGGGACGGTCCGCCAAAATGGCCGGGATTTGATAGCACAGGGATTTCCCCGCACCGGTGGGCATTACGGCAAGAGTGTTGGTAGCGCTGCCCAGCAGGTTAATGATTTCAGCCTGACCGGGTTTGAAATCGGCATAGCCAAATACTTCATGGAGAACGTCAGACGCACTGGATTGCATGAAGCTGCCTGTCTTGTGGAAAAGAATTCGCCCGGTAAGGCGAGATTACTCGATACGGGGTGCCGCAGTCCCATGACGGAATCGCGCCCGGACAGGGTGATGGTCTGCTGGCTGAAAATCAAGGTCCGTGGTGGATACCTCGATCAGTTCCACCCCGGGTGAAACAATAAAGCCATCAATAATGGTGGTATAGTTTTCCCCGCGCGTGTAGCTGCGCTCCGATGAGCGCACTGTAGGTGTCGCCGGGTCGGCAATGATCTGCCAGCCTGCCGGAAGATACTCCATTGGAAAATCATGTACCCAGAAGAGATGTTCCTCCAACGTGGTGTGAGGAAAATCTGTTTCGGTCAGGCGCAAATTCCAGTCCCCGCCGATGATCACAGCAGCCCCGGTGGCGGCTTCTGCCTGCGCCAACTCAAAGACCACCTCAAGCTGCTCGCGGCGGGCGTTGGCACCGTCGTCAAAGGCCGCGAGGTGGATGTTGATCACGGTCCATGCTCGCCCGCGGTCATCCGGTGCAAAGCGCATAATCTGAGTGTGATAATTTCTCTGAATCACTCCGCCCACTCGAACGTCATCTAAGGGGAGATCAAAGGTAGCAGAGCTCTCCGGCCTAAAATGGCTCAAGAGGCCGGGCCCGTGGCGGAGACGGAAGGGCGGCGGCAGGTACCGCGCGATGATGTCTGCCGAGAAGGCAAACCACCCGGGGCTGACGCCTTGTATGCCCGCCACACTGTCAATACCGTGGGTCTCCCAGCTGGCGCGGGCAAGCTCCTGCAGCAAGAAGACGTCATAGTTGGCGTTTGCAATGAAGGCTGTTTCATTATCCAGATTTTTTTGCACAATAGCTCGCGAAGGCCCGCGCAGGCTTTTTCCCCCGTCGGTAATGAAATCCGACCCCGCCCCCAAACTGGCGTAGCCCAGGTTCCAGATCATAACGGTGATCTCATCACCGGGCGGGGTGCTTCTTAGGGCATCTGTCTCAATAATTTCCAGTTCAGGCAGGACAGGCGCGATGGATCGCACCCACAAGATGAGAACAAATACTACGGCAACGAAGAGGGCAATGTAGGTGATCATTACGTGGTGCGCCTGAAGATTTTGGATAGGTAATTCATCTTACAAAACTACCCACGAGCAACGCCCATTTACCTGCGCCGCTTTTTCAGTGTTTCAACCCGGTCATTATGGCCCTGCCGATTGATCCGGTAAAAGCTCAGCATCAGAATTGCCAAGAGATAGGCCACCACGATAGTGGGCACATAGATCATCGCGAGCTTGGATAGTTTTGCGGGGTCCGTGGTGCCCAAGGCCGTGCCATATCGGGGCAGGTCCACAAAGGTCAGGATAGATCCGCCGATGAGCAGGCCAAAGCCGCTGGAGCATTTAGCGGCGAACCCGCGGGCAGCGAAGAATAACCCTTCCGACCGACGACCGGTGCGCATCTCAGCGGATTCCACCATGTCTGCCACCATGGAGCTGATCAGTATGCCAATAGAGATAAGCGCCGTGACCTCAATGACATTATGAACCAGCAAGGTTGGCAATAACATTGGATCACCGTTCTCCCAAAACAGCCCCAACATTCGCAGGATAATGGGTAAGGGCAGGAAGAAAACGGAGAAAAGAGAAATGCCAATGGCGAACTTCTTCTTCTCGCGCTTTCGGGCAAGAATGGAGGCGATAATTACAGCTGCGATGGCGGCAAAAATATTAAAAAGAGGGAAGAACCAAATCTCGGCGGTGGTCAGCCCCCAATAATAGACGCTCAAATAAGTGAACATCACTACGCCAATTCCGCCAGCAACAGCCGACGCGATGGCTGCCATAAACAGAGCGAAGAAAGATCGATCTGATAGGGTCTCGAAGAGCCTGCCTAAAACCCTCTTTATGCTGAAAGGGCCTGCTTCAGGTGGTTTATGCAAATACGGGATCTGCGAATGAGTTCCCACTGCAGAGATAAAGATCGCCGTTGCCATGATCAAAGAGGCCGTCAGGCCATAGGGGATATATCCTTCTGGATTCGTTAGCCCAATGGGGTGGGCTTCAGTCGGCCTCAGAAAATAACCCCACCCGAGAATGGCCATAGCGAGCCCGCCCATCCAGCCGAAGAAATAACGATAGCTGAGAAGTGCCGTACGCTGATCATAATCGTCCGTAAACTCAGCCACCAAAGATGTGCTGGGGATTTCATAGAATGTCGTACAGGTGCGGATCACCATGGCCAGCAGGGTCAGATACCAGAACAATTGTGTTGTGCTAAGCCCCTCAGGCGGTGACCAGAGAAAGAAGTAGGACACTGCAATGGGAATAATGGCGGCGTACATAAACGGATGCCGCCGTCCCCATTTGCTGCGCCAATGATCTGACAGATTGCCCACCAATGGGTCTGAGAAGGCATCAAATACAAGGGCCAACATCAAGGAAAGACTGGTCAAATGAGGCGGCAGGCCTAGTACTGTTGAGTAGAAGAACAACAGAAAATACGAAAACCCGTTGTCAAATACGCCATAGGGAATGGCCCCGAAGCCGTAAAAAAACTTCGTTTTGAAACTGGGTGATGTTGACTTTCCTTCGGCTGCCGCCGCCTCGGTCATTCGGATTAGCCCGTGATCATCAGGGTGAGCCATTCGGCAACCAGTGCCGGTTTATCCTGACCTTTGATTTCCACGGTGACGGTGGTGGTGACCTGAAACTGACCCGGACGACGTTCTTCCACAGCGGAAAGAACGGAACGGCCACGAATTTCAGAGTTCACATTCACGGGCTGCATGAAGCGCACTTTGTTAAAGCCATAGTTGATGCCCATGACAACGCCTTCGGGGGCGACGCCCATGCCCATGGTCAAATGGGTGATCATGGAGAGGGACAAAAACCCATGCGCGATGGTACTGCCAAACGGTGTTTTGGCGGCGGCTTCTTCATCCACATGGATAAACTGATGGTCAAGGGTTACGTCCGCAAACTGATTAATCTGATCCTGGTCCACCTTGAACCAGTCCGAAACACCCAGTTCCTTGCCAACATAGTTTTGTAGTTCTTCCTTGGGAACAATATCAGTCATCTTCTTTTCCTTGAGTTTGAGGAGATATAAGTGGCGCGTGATCGCACTATGCTATGCAACACCGACTTCCTGTTTGACTTCTTCTTGAGCTGCGGCGCGGATGCCGCGTTTATCGATCTTGCCCGATGCAATGCGGGGCAGGCTTTCGGTGTGAATCCATATGCGTTCGGGTGCCTTAAAGGCAGCCAGGTGTTCACGGGCCAGTTTCTGCAGCATCTCCGGGGTTACTGTCTTGCCAGGGTGCACAGAGGCAGCGGCGGCCACCGTCTCGCCCAGGCGTTCGTCGGGAATGGCGAAGACGACGCATTCGGAAACGTCCGGATGGCTGTTTAAAACCCCTTCCACTTCAAGGCAGGAGACATTTTCTCCGCCGCGAATGACGATGTCCTTGATGCGGTCAACAATGTAGAGATAGCCCTCTTCATCCAGATAACCAACGTCGCCAGTGTGGAACCAGCCATCGGTAAAGCTTGTCGCATTTGCGTCGGGACGGTTCCAATAGCCGCGAATGTTGGACGCGCTCTTGATCCAAATCTCTCCTGCTTCGCCGGTGGGGCAATCATTGCCGTCTTCATCCACCATGCGCATCTCAACGATGGGCGGCGTGGGGCGGCCTGTGCTGGTGGGGTGAGCCTGGTATTCATCGCCGGAAATGACGGCACCAAGCGCGTTGGTTTCCGTCAGGCCATAACCGCCGCTGGGGGGCGCGTGCTCCATGCCTTCAGCCAACTCGCGCACATGATCAGCGGGGCGCGCAGCCCCGCCTGAGCCCAGATTGGACAGGCTGGAGAGATCGCGGCTTGCCCGGTCCGGGTGGTGGAACAGCTCATAGGACATGGTGGGCACGCCCAGGAAATCGGTAATGCGTTCTTCCTCGATCAGGCGCAAAGCCTCCCCCGCATCCCAGCGATACATCATGATGATGCGTCGCTCTGTCAGCAGGGAAAGCAGGAACAGGCTATTGCAGCCGGTCACGTGGAACAGCGGAATGGTCAGCAGCGAGGCAATGGGATAGGGCGATTGAGGCAGGTCCTTCATCATCTCCGCGCGCACTTCGGTCACCATGTTCCAGGTCATGATGGTGGTCAGGATGGCCCGATGGGTGGAGACGGCACCTTTTGGATATCCTGTTGAGCCGGAGGTGTAGAGTATGGCCGCATCGTCTTCGGCGTCAATATCCACTTGCGGCATGACTTTGCCCGCGCTGCGACCCATAACGGTGTCAAAGCTATCAACATTCGCAGGAAGCTCACCAGGAGTGCGCACCGCAATGGCCTTGATGCCGAGCTTGGGTAGATAATCCTTCAAGCGAACCAGCCGTTCCTGGTCAGCGATAAGGAGCTGCGCTTCGCAATCACGCAAGGCAAAGTCCAGTTCCTCACCGGTCCACCAGCCGTTTAGCGGCACGGCAACACCGCCGATGGAGATGATGGCCATATAGGCGAAAATCCACTCAGGGTAATTGCGCATGGCAATGGCGATACGATCACCTTTCTTGATGCCATATTCCGTACACAGAGCGTGGCCAAGCGAATTGACCCGAGCCCAAACCTCGCCAAAGCTGTAGCGCTCGTCCTGATAGACCAGGAATTCCTTGTCCGGGTGGCCTTCGCATTTGGCAAAGAAATCCCGCATGGAATTGGGCGTGCCGGCAAACACCCGGTAATCGACATCATCAATCTTGGCCAGGGTCACCTCAAATTCAGCCCCCGGGGCGATGAGAGACATAAGAATTTCTTCGGGGGTGCGGGCTTGGGTCATGGCAGGTGGGTTCCTTGAGACCAGAAAAAGGAAGACCTTTGAACAAGGCCCTCCCTCTTATACCTGCTTGAAAGGATGTGTGAAACAATTTGCGGCGAGAAGCGGAGGAAACACCATGCGGATTGCCTCAGAACGGAAATACGATGATTAACCTAAGGGAAAGGCAGCTGAATTGTTAGGAAATGGCTTTCGTCTGTATAAGTACTAAAACGCCTGATCCGGATGAGTGCGGCAATTTCAGATTGAGTATTTCAGGAAATTTGACCTGACTATTGCACTCCATGAATGAAATCAACAAAGAGCCCAAGCCATTCCAGCAATCAAGCATTGAGGGTTTGATGAGGCAATACAACCAAATTCTTGTGCATTTGCGACTGTAAACCCCAGTTCTTGACACCAAAACGATTGGTTTAGATGAGGCTTCAGGTTAGAGTTGTAGGGCTTGAAAGATTGCGTAACAGTGGTGGAGGCGAATGTGCTGGGGCGACGTACTCTCGAGTTTGTTGAGCGAGTCGATCAACTTGAGACAGAAGAAGAGGTCATTGCGGAGTTTGACCGGACACTGAAGTGCTTTGGCGTGAGTTATTTTGCTCTTGGCGAGGTTGCAGGCGTGTCGGCGGATCCGGCTATTCAAGTCGGCAATTATCCTGAGGAGTGGCTCTACCACTATATCGACAACAAACTGCACATCCACGACCCTGTTGCTCATATGGCCGTGCGTTCATCGAAATCATTCGACTGGGTAGAGGTCGAAAATGCCGGTCTTATTAAAGGCAAAAGAGCAAAATATATTTTCTCCAATGCCAGAGACGTTGGCTTGAAAGCTGGCAGGTCAATTCCAATCTATCAGCAGAACGGATATCTAGCGGTGGCCTCGTTCAGCGATGAAGTATTAGACACTGACCCCAAAGTTGCGCCCGCTCTGGAGCTGATTACTCTCTACTTTCACACGAGGCTGGTTGCTCTTCGCTCACGTGCGCCAGACGAAGGCACGAAACTCTCCAATCGTGAAGTCGAATGCCTCCATTGGGCATCGGCTGGAAAAACCGATTGGGAAATTGGTGAGATTCTCACCATCAGCGGTGAGACAGCTCATCGCCATATTGAAAATGCGAAAAAGAAGCTTGGCGTCAAGACCAGAGTGCAGGCAGTTATCACTGCGATGAGACGCCGTGAACTCAGCGTCTAACGATCCAAAATAACCTGATCAGGTAATACCAACGCCCGTATCTCTCGGTGCAGCATTCTCTTTCTTTTTTGGGGGGAGAACAATGCTACTCACGGTCAACTGTCACAATGCACATCTCTTCGAAGATGAACTGCAACAGATGTTTGCCTTGCGTTATCGTGTCCTGGTGCAGCAAGAAGGTTGGACCGAGCTCGACGCTGGCGACGGCCTTGAAAAAGATCAGTACGACGATGAATACACAACTTACCTATTGAGCACAACCCCGGACACAGGAGCGGTTGCAGGCTGTGTAAGATTTGTGCCGTCGATAAGACCATCACTGTCGTCGGAAATATTTCCCCAACTATTTGACCTTGCTGGGTTGCCTACTGGACCTGACGTCTATGACGGGTCGCGGATTTTGGTTGATCCGGCGACTAAGCATCAGGGCTCACCAACTCAAACAACCTCCGAACTCTACTGCGGTATGTTCGAGTTTGGGCTCACCCTGAAGCTAAAGACGATTACCTGCATTGTTGCGATGAAGTGGCTTGAGTACATGCGTCATTGGCAATGGGACGTATCTCCACTTGGGCTACCCGAGAAAATGGGGGATGAATCCGTCATTGGTCTCGGAATAAACCCCACATCCGAAATGCTCTCAAACATCAGGGAGGTACGGAAGCAGAAGTCTGCTGTCCTCTCTAGTTCTGACGTTGGGCTGATTATCGCAAACCACAGACTAATTCACGATCTTCCACTGGATGATCAACACGTAGCGTGACCGATCTATGGCATCGGTCAATCAACAAAAAAACTCAATAGATAGGGGAACACAAATGTCAGACCTTGCAGTCGCAAAAAGAAGCGTCAGGACCGATGAGCTCGTCTCAGCAATTCGGTGCTATCAGGCTGAAACCAATCAAATTGCGAGTCTTCTTGCTTACCATAGCAACAGAAACAGAAAGATTGACCGCAAGCTGTTAACCCATGTTCTTGGAACCACGAATTCCTATTTGGATTCTATTTTGAGCGAGATCGTTGCGAATAAATAGTCCGGTTCGATCCAGTCTCACTGCTCCGTGGCTAATCGGTGGCCTCGGAGCAGTTCGTTTTGGGAAAACTCTCTACGTCCCTATTCAAATTGAACAGTTGCGCACTCATCGTCTGGGATCGCCATTGTATAGTCGTGGGCAATCCGAACAAGGTATCCCAGAAAACCAAGTTCGCTGATGGGAATTGCCTCATTCGCCATTCCAAGGCTGTTCATACGCCTATCGATTTCTGCCATTTGTTGTCTGATTTGTTTGACCAAGTCTGGGCGAGCCGCATCAAAATCCATCGTCTTATCTCCCTTGAACGCTCTTTACTGTTCGCAACGCGTCGAATGAGCCGCAAGATTGATGAAGACAACGGGCTCACGCTATAACATGAAACCGGTATATTTGTCCGCGTGCGGATGTGGGCGCGCGCAACTGGTATTTAGATCCTGATAAGAGAACGCTTCACGGCTTCCACCACCGCTTGAATGCGTTTGCTGACCCCAAGTTTTCGCTTTACATTTTCAATGTGCTTTTGGGCCGTGTGCTCACTTATGCAAAGAATCTCGCCGATCTCCCAATCGCTCTTGCCTTGCGCCGCCCATCGCAAAACTTCGCGCTCTCGCGCTGTAAGGATAACAGGTTCCTGCGGTCTGCGGCCCTCCCTGTGAATATGTAACATGCGCGAATGGGCGTATGCAGCAACCAGACTTAGCGCGGCACGAAATTCCGGATCGGGATCGAACCTGGGTCCCGCGAAAGTAGCGCCTGCGACATATCCAGAATACCCGAGAATTGGGTAGGTGACACCTTCATGCAGCCCAAAATCGCGCCCCTCATTCATGACCTTCCATGCATTGCTTTTCCGCTGAACCAACTTGTTCAGGTCACTCCAGATGATATCCCGGCCCTCTCTGCTGACGAGGCGATGAACAATGGGATCGTGAAGCGCATATTGCTCCCCCAAATATGTTTCCGTCCATTCCGGGGGGAAATGCCCTTCAAGCATTGTGTCTGGTTCAATCGGCCCGACGAACTCAGCAATCATAAAATGCTCAATGCCATGGCCGCGAGTAAATGCTTCCAGGTGCTCGACGCATTGTTCCTTGGTTTTGGCCTCATTAAATCTTGTGACCATCTCCAGTGCGCTATGAGAAAACATGGCTCGCCCTATCTCCCTTGACCCTAGGAAAGCATAACCGCGAAAATGTAATTTGGTCCAGACAATCAGTGTGGGGCGAGGGGTTTTGCTTCAGCAAGATAAAGTTGCGCTCCTCTGGGCAGCTACTGGATATTGGCGCCTATAGCCCTGCGCTGCATATTCATTGATACTGCGCCCAAACAACATCTGGCTGCCCGATGAAATGCGGCGGCTCGCATTGGAAGGACGCATCATGAAATATCGTCAATTGGGCAGCAGCGATCTTAAAGTCTCGGACATCTCTCTTGGTTCCTGGCTGACCTATGGGTTGGGGGTGGACACCGGACCCGCCAAGGCTTGCATAGACAAGGCGTTTGACGTGGGCATCAATTTCATCGACACGGCGAACATCTATGGCAAGGGGGCTGCTGAAAGCTTTCTGGGCGAAGCACTGGCAGGGCGCGCCCGCGACAGTTACATCCTGGGCACAAAATTGTTTGCGCCCATGACGGAGGAAGACAAGGGTCTCTCTCGCGTGCAGATCCTGAAGCAGATCGACAATTCTCTCAGCCGCCTTAAGACCGACTATGTGGACCTTTATCAGTGCCACCGCTATGACCCAGAAACGCCCATCGAAGAGACCATGGAAGCGCTGAGTGATGTGGTCAAACAGGGCAAGGTGCGCTACCTCGGTTTTTCCGAATGGTCGCCTAAGAATATCGAAGATGCGCTTGCCGTGCCGGGTGTTGAGAGCTTTGTCTCCAGCCAACCGCAATATTCCATGCTGTGGCGGCGGCCCGAGGAAAAGGTCATTCCTCTGTGTGCAGATAATGGCATCTCACAAATCGTCTGGTCGCCGTTGGGGCAGGGCGTGCTCACCGGCAAATATGCACCAGGGGCTGCCTTGCCGGAAGGCACGCGCGCAACTTCCGACGAAATGGGTGGTTTTATGGAAACCTTGCTCAAGCCCCAAATCCTGGAAGCTGTGCAGAAACTCAAGCCTCTCGCGGAGGAAGCGGGAGCGACCCTTGGTCAGTTTGCGCTTGCCTGGGTTCTGCGTGAACCCAATGTGGCCTCGGCCATCGTTGGCGCCAGCCGACCTGAGCAAGTGGAAGAGAATGCAGCTGCATCGGAGATGACTATCGATCCTGCTTTGTTTGCAAAGGCCGAGGAAATTCTCCGACCCCTCCAGCAAAAACCGTAACTGGGCGCGGATAAACTGAGTGAGAGGGGAAAGCGGCGTAAGAACGCTGCACTAAACCGATGCCCGCTGGTGAGGCCCTGAATAGTTTATCATGGGGCCACGGGGAACAACTCCGGTTGGGTTGATGGTGGGGTGGCTTTTGTAATAGTGCCGTTTGATGTGATCCATATGAATAGTTCCCGCCACACCGGGCTGTTGATAGAGATCCCGCACATAGCCCGATAGGTTTGGGTAATCCGCGATCCGTTTCAGATTGCATTTGAAGTGATCCACATAGACCGGGTCAAATCTTATCAGTGTGGTGAACAATCGCCAATCTGCTTCAGTAATTGCTGAACCCAAAAGATAGCGCGATGCAGAGAGCCGCGCCTCCAGCCAATCGAGGGTATCAAACAATGGGCCGACAGCTTCCTCATAGGCTTGTTGGGTCGTGGCAAACCCAGCCTTGTACACACCATTGTTGACCGTGTCATAGATCCGCTCGTTCAGCGCATCGATCTCTATGCGCTGGTCTGCGGGGTAATAGTCGCCTTCCGCTGCGCCAATTGCATCGAAGGCTGTGTTGAACATACGGATGATTTCGGAGGATTCGTTGGAAACGATTGTGTGCCTCTGTTTGTCCCAGAGTATAGGCACCGTAACCCGCCCGCTGTAGTCGGCCTGGGCTGCTGTGTAGACCTCATACAGGAACTTGGCATTGTTCTCACTGTCAGGAATAACACCATCGCTTTGGGCAAAGGTCCAACCGCTTTCTGCCATATACCAGTTGACAACAGAGACAGAGATCATCTCCTCCAAACCCTTGAGCGCCCGGAAGATCATTGTGCGGTGCGCCCAGGGACAGGCGTGAGACACATAGAGATGATAGCGCCCGGCCTCGGCTTTAAAATCTCCTTCTCCGGTTGGCCCTGCTGAGCCATCCGCCGTTACCCAATTTCGAAACTGTGATTGCTTGCGAACAAAGCGCCCCTTGGTGGCTTTTGTGTCGTACCAGCGATCCTGCCATTTTCCTTCAACCAACAAACCCATTGTACGCTCCTAAAACTTACCGCTGTGAAAATCTTCGAAAGCCTGCCGAACCTCCGCCCGTGTATTCATGACGAAAGGCCCGCCCCGTGCGACGGGCTCTTTGATTGCCTTGCCCGCCACCAGCAAAAACCGTGCGCCGGAACTTGAGCTGGAAACCTGCAAATGATTGCCGGGGGCAAGAACAGCCAAAGACCCGGTCTGAATTGCCTCTCCGGCAACAACGATGCCTCCTTCGATGGCATAGACAAAGCCGTTGTAGGTCTCTGGCACCGCTTGTTGAAAGCTTGCGGTGGCGGGCAGTCGAACATCTAAGAACAGCGGCGTATCGTGCATCATCTCCACCGGGCCTTTTGTGCCTGTTTCTGTGGCGCCAGCAACAACATGAACCGTACCGCCACTTTCAAGGTGCTCGACGGGAACGGCGCTGGGTGCAAATTCCTGATAGGCAGGTGCAGACATTTTTTGTGCCGCAGGAAGATTGATCCACAGCTGAAAACCTTCCATGCGGCCTTCGGTTTGCTCGGGCATTTCAGAATGGATAACCCCTCGGCCAGCCGTCATCCATTGTA
>JAJFIL010000285.1 GCA_021774965.1 Alphaproteobacteria bacterium | reverse complement strand
CCGACGACCGCTTTCCTGGCCCCCACCCGCAATGCGCGGCTCAATGGCAACGCCTTCCCGCAGGATAAGCGCGCCCACCCCTTGAGGCCCCGCAAATTTGTGAGCTGAGATGGCCATAGTGTCGGCCCCCAGCAACACGATATCCACAGGAATTTTTCCTGCTGCCTGTACCGCGTCGCAATGGACAAGACCCAAGGAGCGATCACGAACCATCTGAGATATTTGCTGCACAGGCTGGATCACGCCGGTCTCATTATTGGCCAGCATGACGCAGACCATCGCCTTGCGGCCCTCTTCGGCAAGGCGATCGAATATCTCTGCCGCCACCTCAAGATCAACCACACCGCTTGCACCAACAGGTAATTCGGTTTGGGGCAAGCCACTTTGTTTGGCCGCCGCATGAACTGCCGGATGCTCTGCTGGGTTGATGACCAGGTCCGTTATGCCGTTTGCTGGCGCAACACCGTTGATGGCAAGGTCTGTTGCCTCGGTGCCGCTTCCCAGGAATACAACTTCCTGCGGTAAGGCATTGACCAGTTCAGCTGCCTGCCGCCGCGCCTTCTCAACGCGAGCACGTGCCTTGCGCCCTAATCCGTGTACGGAAGAAGGGTTGCCGCCTTCCACCAGCGCCTCTGTCACCAACGCGGCAACTTCAGGTTTGGCAGGAGACGTGGCGTTGTAATCCAGGTATATGCGTTCCATACGCGGCACTGATTATTCTCCGGCGGTGACAAGTGCTTCGGGTTCATTGATGCTTTCGGCTGCTGGGAAAATAGCAGCCTTGCCAAGCACCTGGCGATTTATCACATCTTCAAGGGTGATCGAACTTAAAAACAGATTGATCTGACGGCTCAGTTCGCTCCACAGATCATGGGTGATGCAGCGCGACCCATCGGTTTTACAGCCCTTTACAGAATTGTGGCCACAACGGGTGACTTCCAAAGGCTCATCAACGGCCAGAACAATGTCTGAAATTCGCGTCGAGGCCAGAGGCTGAGCAAGCTTATAGCCGCCACCGGGGCCCCGCATGCTGCTTACCAGGCCCGCCCGTCGGAGCTGGGCGAAAAGCTGTTCGAGATAGGATAGGGAGATTTCTTGACGCGTTGCCACATCTGCGAGTGTCACAGGCTTTTCACCCTGAATACTAGCAAGATCGGCCATGGCCATGACCGCATACCGGCCTCTGGTGCTTAATTTCATTGTCTTCTTCCTCTTCCTCAAAAGGCTTACCACTGTCGGTTTTTCTATGCGGGCGTCACATCCCGTGTTAAGGAAGCGCCGCTGACCGCGTTTTCGACTCGTGGTCTCATAGTCCAGATATATTCTCGCAGTAAAGTAGTCAAGAATTACAACGGGAGAAACTGGCTATTTGTACAATATGACGCAGGATATCTACAAAATACTACACCCCATTAGTCGGAATTAAACCAAGCCTCCACGGGAGCCACTTACCAACATGCCCGAAGTTATCTTTACCGGACCCGCCGGGCGCCTAGAAGGCCGCTACCAGCAGGGTCAGGGGAAAAACCCCCCGATTGCCATTATTCTCCACCCTCATCCCCGTTACGGCGGGAATATGAACAATCGGGTGGTCTATGACCTGTTCTACACCTTCCACAAGCGCGGCTTTTCTGTCCTGCGCTTCAATTTCCGCGGCGTGGGCCGCTCTCAAGGCAGCTTCGATCAAGGCGTGGGGGAGCTTTCCGATGCTGCCGCAGCGCTCGATTGGCTGCAGCAGACCAATGATGCCGCCCCTACCTGCTGGATTGCGGGCTTTTCCTTTGGCGCCTGGATCGGCATGCAGCTTCTGATGCGTCGGCCTGAGATCGATGGCTTCATCTCCGTCTCACCGCCCGCCAATATGTATGACTTTACGTTCCTGGCCCCCTGCCCCTCCTCCGGGTTGCTGTTGCATGGCGCCGAAGATCAGGTCGTGCCGAACGAGGATGTGGATAAATTGGCCGAACGCCTGAAGGCGCAAAAGGGTATCGAGATCACCCAGGAAACCGTGCCTGCCGCGAACCACTTCTTCGAAGGCATGGAAGACACCATGGTGAATTCCGTGAACGCCTACCTGGACAAAAGAGATAGCGGCGAGATCGTTTGACGGGGATTTGCTTCTACCTCAAGCCTTAAACAATTGCCCGCCGCACATGGGCTTTGGCACGCCTGTTGTTGTTGGCAGGCTGAGGGGCAAGCCTTTGAGTGAGCGCACCGCCAGATAAGCAAAGGCTTCGGCCTCCACATCATCGCCGTTCCAGCCGAGGTCTTCTGCCAGAAGCACCTTGCCAGCCACTTGAGCTTTGATCATCCCAACAAGGATTGGGTTATGCCGTCCTCCACCGCAGATGACCCAGGCGACAGGGGCTTTGGGAAAGTGTAATGCGCTTGCCGCAAGGCTCTTGGCGGAAAAGGCGGTGAGGGTTGCCGTTCCATCTTCCAGAGAAAGCCCTCTCGCCAAGGCGCTGGTAAAATCCAGACGATCAAGAGATTTGGGCGGCGGCAGTTTAAAGAACTCATGATCCAGCGCCTCGCCAATGCGGGCCTGATCCACTGTCCCTTGAGCGGCCAGCATACCGCCCGCATCAAAGGCCTGATCAGCATGGGTTGCCACCCAATCATCAATGGGGCCGTTTGCGGGGCCGGTATCAAAGGCACTTATGGTGTCGCCATCTATATAGGTAACATTTCCCACCCCACCCAGGTTCACCACGACTACGGGGCCGGCAGGCAGTTTTTCCTGAGGTGTACTGGCAACAAGTGCTGCATGATAGAGCGGCGCAAAGGGAGCCCCCTGCCCGCCCGCAGCTACATCCGCAGACCTGAAATCCGCCACCACATCAATGCCCAGTGCCTTTGCTAAAGCTGCGCCATTGCCCAGCTGAACCGTCCAACGTTGGTCCGGGCGATGCAAAACGGTCTGGCCATGAAAGCCGATGACATCAATCTCGCCTGCCGAGCGCCCCGACTTGGCGAGCAGAGCCTGAACCGCCTCTATATGCCGCTGAGTTACCAGCTGCTCTGCAGCGTCAAATTCCTGAGGACGGCGGCCTTCTTTGGTCCAGCCCTGAGCGGCATCCACCGCAGCCCGCAAGATGATGCGATCCTCCGGGCTATAGGGGGCGGAATGCACCTGGCCCGTTGCCTCAATCCTCACCCCATCCGACACAAGGATGGCCGCATCAACCCCATCCATGGATGTGCCACTCATCAGACCAAGTGCTGTTAAGGTTGGGCTCAAAGGAATGTCTCTCACGGGTTGCTTGTTTTCCTGCGGATGTTAAACCATTTCGCAGCCATAAGGCTTGTAATAAACCTCACAAAGTGAACCGGACCCATGACTGCCTACAAATCCGACCTCCTGAACGTCCTGGAAGCCCGCGGCTTCATTCAGGACATGACCGAACCTGCGGAGCTGGACAAGCTTCTGACCTCGGAGACGGTAACGGGCTATGCGGGCTTTGATCCCACGGCAGACTCACTGCACGCGGGGCACTTGATCCCCCTCATGCAGCTCTACTGGATGCAGCAATGCGGTCACAAGCCTATCGCGCTGATCGGCGGGGGCACCGCCAAGGTGGGCGACCCCACGGGCAAGGACGAAATGCGCAAGGTTCTCAGCGATGAGGCCCTGGCTCACAATATTGATTGCATTCACTCGACCTTTGCCAAGGTCCTGCGCTTTGACGACAGTGCGACCAGTGCCCTGTTGGTGAATAATGATGACTGGCTGAACGAGCTCGCCTATATCCCGTTCCTGCGGGAATACGGCAAGCACTTCACCATCAACCGTATGCTGACCATGGACAGCGTGAAGCTGCGCCTTGAACGCGAACAGCCGCTGACGTTCCTCGAATTCAACTACATGATCTTGCAGTCCTATGATTTTGTGGAGCTGTTCAAGAACCATGGTTGCCGCTTGCAGGTGGGCGGTTCTGATCAATGGGGCAACATCGTCAACGGCGTTGACCTCGGCAGGCGGGTCGCAGGCGCGCATCTATTTGGTTTGGTCAACCCGCTGCTGACCACGTCTTCTGGCAAGAAGATGGGCAAGACCGTGGATGGCGCTGTCTGGCTGAACGCTGATCGCTGTTCGCCCTATGACTACTGGCAATACTGGCGCAACACGGAAGATGGCGATGTGGGCCGCTTCCTGAAACTCTACACCGCCATGCCCATGGATGAGATTGCCAAGCTGGAAGCTCTAGATGGGGCGGAGCTAAACGAGGCCAAGAAGATCCTGGCCACCGAAGCTACCGCCGTTATTCACGGGCGCGAAGAAGCGGAAAAGGCTGCAAAGACCGCGGCAGACACTTTTGCAGGGGATGGGATGTCAACTGATCTGCCTACGGAGGACTTTCCCTGCAGCGACCTGGAAGCAGGCCTTGGGGTTTTATCTGCCTTCACCCTTGCCAAGTTGGCGGCGTCCAATGGCGAGGCGCGCCGCCTGATCAAAGGTGGTGGAGCGAAGGTCAATAACAAAGCCATCTCGGACGAACGCGCCAGTTTGAGTGCGGATGATCTCAATGATGATGGCGTGATCAAGCTGTCCGCAGGCAAGAAACGCCACGTGTTGTTGCGGCCGGTTTAGGGGTTTTCACCTCAAACAGACAACGCCTTCTAATCACCTACTCAGTAGGCTGAGGGTCTGTCTCTTCAGGCACCGCGACCGGTTCGGCCTGAGGAATACTTTCTTCCACGGTGGCTTCCTCTGGTAATTCAGGAGGAATGACTCGGCGGGGGTTGCCGCTGAAGATGCGCCGGAACAGACCCGGTGTAAGGGCAGACAATGGGTTCACGAAAATCTGCGGATTGTCTGCTGGCCCCACGATACCGTAGGTAAAGGCGATGACGCCCTCCCCTTCGCGGCTGACGAAAATCTCGCCCAGCACCGGCACATTGCCCAGGAAAGAATTGATGTCATAAGCGGGCACGATAGTGCCTGCGAGGTCCGTGACATTCCGATCTCGGTCGATTTCCCCTTCCAAGGTAAGCCCGATGGCCGAGCCATGAGCGTGCCCGCCTTCAAATCCAATCACCCCGCCATGGGCATAGAACGGGAGCTCAAGGATCTGAAACAGGATGCCATCCCCGCTCAACGTATCTGACAGGCCTTGCAAGGACCCAAGGGACAATAGCTGCGCTAATACCGGCGCCTGGACAACGTGGAAATTCTCCACAGTCAATGTCCCGCGCGTGCGGACCGCCGCCGGTGCTGGTCCCTCATCCCGGCTCCTCGCAGGGGCACGGTCTGTTGTAGGCGGTTCAATTTCAGCAAGGTCCTGAGGCACATCACCGCTCAGCTCACTACTCAGATCCTCATCCCGAGGCGGGGTGAGAGGCTCACTCTCGGCGAGTTCAACATCTGGGGCGGTCTCTTCTGCATCATCGCGCATGGCCACATCCAGAACCAGATTGCCCCCCGCAATACTCTCAAACCCTAGGAGCCCCTTCATGAGCTCTCCGGCATTAGTGGTGGTGACCACGAAATCCCGCGACGCCGCCCCAGTGGGGCTCATGGTGGAGTGAACAATGGCGCCGTCATCAAATGTGCCCAACAGGCTCATCTCTGTAATGCGCACACCATCATTGAGAACGAAAAACTCAACATTATTGACATCGACTTCCCTGAGCATGGTCAGTGTACCGATGGATCCTTCCACAGAGAATGGTAGCCCTGCTCCTTGATCCTCGGCGCGGGTAAACTGTTCCATGAAGGGGGCCGCATTGAAATGCTCACCATCCACCATTAGAGCCAGCCCGCCGTTGTCATCGCGATGAGCGGACAGAGAGACATCGATCAACCCATCAAGGCGAATGCGCTCAAGTTCGGCAAAATCCAGGCGACCGCTCTCACCAATGGCAAAGTCCCCACGCACCAGGACCCGGTCCCCGGCAAAGATGAGATCTCGCACCTCGAGGCCTCCGGCTTCCGGAAAACCGAACTCCAACCGTGCCGCGGCAATTTCTCCTGCCGGTTTGATCCATTCCGTGCGCGGGATCAGTACCGTCGCCTGGCCCAGGTCTGCATGGATATCGACGGCAGACAGCTGTCGTCCGCGCCCTTCGGTGGAAATCTCCACACCGACCGGGCCCACAAGAGCAGAGCCAAAATCCATACCCAAGCGGATGCGATCACTGTCGCTCAGCTCCGCTGCAACGGTAAATTGCGAAGGTCGCTCTCGGTTTTCAAAATTCTCCCGCCAGGTAAAGTCTGCAGGAACCCCGTTCATGGCCACATCCCCGCGCGCGCGAAGACTGCTGCGGTCCACCAGAAGGGCCAGCGTGCCGTCAGTCAGATCGACATTGGGGGCCACGTCCGCCATGGCAAACTCGGTTACCTCAGCTGTGGCGGAGAAAGATATCTGATCCCAGGGGGGACGGCTCAGCATTGGCATGCGGATTTCAATGGAGCCGCTGCCAATGCCGCTGACATTCTGAGGCGAAATACCGTACCGGGTTGGATAATCGAACGGGCCACTGTCCAGCAGGTTTAGTACTTGTTCGGCAGGGCCCGTCGCCACTGCATTGAAAACCCCGATGCTGCCCAGCACTTGCATGTTATCAAGCAGCATATGACCTGAGTGAACTTCGATGTCACCGATCATTCCGTGTTCGAGCGTAAGATCAAGGATATCTGCCTGCAGGGTCGCATAGCCGCGCCCTTCGGTCATCACTGGCAGACCTGTGACGAAAGTCGTCTCGCCTTGGTCGAAAGTGAAGCTCACTTCATAAGCTTCATTGGGCAGGCGGCCATTGCCCAAGGTGCCTGCGGGAATATCCATGTGGAATTCCACATCGCGGGCCATACCGCCCAGTAAATTTCGGTTCAGCCAGTTTCGCGCGCCCGGCAGTTTGCCCGTAGGCCAATAGGCAAGAATGGCAGAGGTGGGAACATCCGTGGCGGACCCATCCAAGAGGATTTCCAGATCGCCGGTCTCATCGCTGATCCGCCCCGAGAGTTCAACAGAGGCGCCTTGGGTGACGCCATTGAAATTCCGGATGGTAATGGTTCGTCTGGATTGATCGAACCGACCGCGAAAGGCCGCCTGTTCATAGACAATCGGGCGGTCTTGCAGACTGGTAACAAAAACACTGAGGTCTTCGGCCACAATGTCCAGATCTACCGCCACAGGAATCCAGGGTTCATCCTCGCGGGTTTCCACCACCACCGTGCCGCTCATGTTCGTGCTGTTATCGCCAGCATGGTAGGTGAGACGCTGAATTTCAGCGGCCTTATCCTTGGGGCGGAAGGAGCCCACGAATGTGGCGTCATCCACGGGGACCGGTTCATCGAAGAACCCCGGCAGACCAAATTCGCCACTGCCAACAGTCACGGAAAGATCAGCGGACAAAATTTCGCCGGTGGCGGACATGTCCAGGCTGGCAGAGCCTTGGATAGGCAGATCAATGCCCTGAAGGCTCGCAAGAGCTGGCACGGCGGCTGCCACATCCGATGGATTAAAGTCCGCGAACTCTACCTGCAGTGAGCCAAACCCTTCGGCGGGGTCATAGATGCCGGCCACGTCCAAAGACCAGTCGCGCCCGCCCACTTCTACATCTGCATCAAGGTGCAGGCTGACGCCATCTTCATCACGGGCAAAGGCAAGATAGCCGTCTGGCGCGCGCCAAAATGAGCTTGTGGGGGCGTCAAAAAATCTCAGTGTGCTGTCGCGAATGACGAACTCTGTAAGGTACCCGGCGCGTGTTCCCGGCTCGGGTTCCTCAAGCAAAAGGTCCAGAATGGATTGAACGATACCAAGGGTCTCTGTCACGTCTTCGCGTTGCGGACGGCGCTGGCCTGCGGCATCAACGGTGGGCGTTGAAAGCCCCAGTTGAACCCCGCCATCGCGCCTGCGGATCAAAAGAGCCGTTGCTCCAGCAAATTCAATCCGTGACGGTGCCACGATCCCGCGCAGCAGAGCGTCCGCACTGATCCCGATGATGGCTTGCGGCACATCCGCCACCAGCACCTCTTCAGCATCAAAGATTTCCACTTGATCCACCCGCAGGCGGAATGTGCGCTCCTCGCCGACCCAGACCAGAGTAGGATTGATGAAATCGATCCGCAGGGGCGCAAAGCTTTCGGCAAAGGAGGCTTTGATCGTTGGGCCCACAGCGTCCAGCGCCACCGGTCCGCGACTAAGAAACCACGCGCCAAGCCCCAGGGCGATGATGCCCACGCCGAGTAATCCAGCAAATGCCAGGGCGATATGTTTGGGGGTTGGTCGGATCACGTCTGTCTAGTCTATCCAGGGCTCGTTAATACAGGGTTCCGCAGCCACCACCCACACGGTTTGGCCACACTACGCACCCCCCATTTGTTCCCGCCCCTGTCCTATCAGAGTTTCTGCGGAAAAACAGCCCACTCAACCTTCATACGTTTACGCGTTTGCACTTGTACGCAAAGGTCCCGGGAGGGTTCAAGAGACTTGCCAGCGATAGTGCTCCTCGCCATGATCCGTCAAAATTCGGCAGTACCATGCCCATAACACCCCAAAGGAGACTAAAAAATGGCAAAAGCGCCCAATCTTTCTGAAGGTAAGAGAGCCCCAGCTTTCGCAATGCCTTGTGATGGCGGCGGCAAGATCGCCTCAAAGGACCTCAGCGGTAAAATCATTGTGCTCTATTTTTATCCCAAGGATGACACTTCCGGCTGCACCCGGGAGGGCATTGAGTTCACCGAAGCGCTGGCCAAGTTCAAACGCCAGGGCGCGGTCGTGATCGGGGTCTCCAAAGACAGTGTCGCCAAGCATGACAAGTTCAAGGACAAGCATGGTCTGAAAGTCATCCTGGGTTCGGACGAGGATGGCAAGGTTCTGGAGAAATACGGCGTCTGGATCGAGAAATCCATGTACGGCCGCAAATATATGGGCATCGAGCGGGCAACCTTTTTGATCGACACCAAAGGCAAGCTCAATCGCATCTGGCACAAGGTAAAGGTCCCCGGCCACGTGGACGAAGTGCTGGAAGCGGTCAAAGCTGTGGCAAAGGCGGCCAAAGCAGCAGCGAAGGCATAATCAGATGAGCGCCCCCTCCTCCATATTCGCCGCAGCCCGGTACATTCTTGAAGCCTCGGATCTTGAGGCCAAGGTCAGCCTGAGCCTTGAGGCGGCTGAGGCTTGGAGACAAGGCCAACTAACTACCGAGCCCTCGATTGATGCCATGCCCGCGCGACCGGGTCGTCCCGCAAAGCCGGAACTGATCGATCCTCGGGAGATGCCGAAACGGTCTTCAGGCGGGGTGGCGGGCCGCGTTGCCATGCTGCATGCGGTGGCTCACATTGAGCTCAATGCCATTGATTTGGCCTGGGATATGGTGGGCCGGTTTGGCAATTGCTTCGACAACCAGGAATTCATCGACGATTGGGTGCGCATTGGGGCCGAGGAAGCGTCTCATTTCTCCATGATCCGGGAGCGCCTGCAGCAGCTGAACGCTGATTATGGGGACCTGCCCGCCCATGACGGCTTGTGGGAGGCCGCAGAATCTACGGCAGATGATGTCGCCGCCCGCCTGGCCATCGTGCCTTTGGTGCTGGAAGCGCGCGGATTGGACGTGAGCCCTCAAATGGCTGCCCGCTTTCGCAAATTTGGCGATGAGGAGAGCGCCCGGCGTCTGGATGTCATCTACACCGAAGAAGTGGGACACGTTGCTGCCGGCATGCGCTGGTTTAAGGAAATCTGTGCCAAAAGAGGCCAGGAGTCGGTCAGCACCTACCATGCGTTGGTAGCGGCACGCTTCCGCGGGGGCCTGAAACCGCCATTTAATGAGGTTGCCCGGGCCCAGGCTGGGCTTTTACCGGCCTTTTACCAAGGGCTCTGAGCTTTGCCTCCCAATGGAGCCCAGAGCGGCCCCATAGTTGCTTGGTGCTTGTCAGGGACGTCGACTTACGTCTTATTGTGCATCGCAACGGGGCTGAAAGCATTTTTTATCCCCCGATCCAATGGTTTAGCTTGAGTTTTTCATCTGAATTGAGTGGAATGCGAACTGGTGTGGGAAAATTAAGAAAGCTTTAAGGACGTGATTTAGTCACACGTCCTCAGAGCAGGGGAAGCGTACATATGTCCACTGGTTTTGTGGCCAACCTTCGGGCGACTATCGCTCGTTTATTTCCCGAACGACAGATCTATCACCGCTCGCGCGGCGAAGTTCACTTTGTGACGATTGCAGCGCGAACGCAGATAGTTCTGATCACGGGCACGCTTGGGTTCTTGACCTGGGTCGCGTTCACGTCTGTGAACGTGGTCTTCAAGGACCAAATTATTGACTCCAATATTCAGCGACATAACGAGATGGAGGCTAATTTCGAGGCTCGTCTCAATCGCTCTCAGCGCGAAATTGATGACCTAAACGGCATCATGCGCCTGACCGAAGATCGCTTTGACCACGAATTGCAGCTTCTCAATCAACGGCAGGATCAATTGGACCGCCTGTCCGAAGATCATGGCGTTTTGAATTTGGAACACGATAGCTTGCGCAGTTCGGTCGCCGTTATGGGGTCTGATCCCATGATGCAAGACCCTGACGGCACCTCCTCCATGCGCATGGCCGTCGCCAACCGCGAACCTTCCTTGCGTGAAGGTCGCCCTCTTCCGGCTGTTCGCGAAAGTTCCGTGGACGGCATTTCCACCGTACTGGCCACCATCGCCCGCGGCGGCGAGAATTTGCGCAACCCGCTAACCACAAGTGCGAACCGCACGGCCCGGCTGGAAGATGCCGCCCGCGGCCTGCGCGGCGAACAGCGTGATGCGATCTTGAATATGGAAGCGCGCACCGTTGACCGTATCACACGGCTCCAGACCATTTTGGCTTCCACAGGCATTGATGTTGACGCTTATCTAGACAATTTCCGGGATGACTTTACCGGCATGGGCGGCCCCGCCATCGATATGGACGCGCTGGAGCCCTATCTCAACGAAGATGAAGACACCGCCGATTTTGTGCGCCATTTGATGCGCACAGCAGACCACCTTGACCATCTTGCCGTGCTGCAAGATGCCCTGAGCAATCTTCCGCTGGTCCGACCGTCAGATGTCTATCGGTTGAGCAGCCCCTTTGGAATGCGCCGCGACCCATTTACGCGGCGCCTTCAAGCCCATCATGGCCTGGATTTTGCTGGTCCATCGGGCACACCTGTAATGGCGACCGCTTCTGGGACGGTTACTCGCGCAGGAAATCAGTCTGGCTACGGTCGGGTGATTTACATCGATCACGGCAATGGAATCCAAAGCCGTTTCGGACATCTCAGAAGCATCAACGTTCGCGTTGGTGATGTTGTTACGACCCGCCAGGTTATCGGGCAGCTTGGCAATACGGGTCGGAGCACGGGACCGCACGTTCACTATGAGCTGCGTTTTCAGAATGAGCCCATCAACCCAGTTCCATTTCTTGAGGCAGGTCGTCATGTTTTCGAAAGCTAAAGACACGGGAAATTCTCCCGCCCCCACCGCTTCTGCTCCCGCCCCCCAGCAGAGCAAGCGCCCTTCAAAAGCTTCTGTCCCTTCCATCATCTCCACGGATATGACTGTCATCGGCACGTTGAATGCCACCGGCGACATTCAAATCGACGGAAAAGTCGAAGGTGACATCAACACATTTTCCATGACCGTCGGCGAAAAGGCAGTCGTGAATGGCGAAATTCGCGCCGAAGAATGTGTCATTCGTGGCCACATCATCGGCTCGGTCCGAGCCCGCAAGGTGCACTTGGCCGCAACCGCCCATGTGGAAGGCGACATCCTTCACCACGCGCTGGCCGTTGAGACCGGTGCTTTCTTTGAAGGCAACTGTCGTCATTCCGATGATCCGTTGAACGCTGAATTGCCGCGTCCACAGGTCATGACCAACGCTTCGCGCCAGCAGGCCGAAACACCACGTCAAGCTGCCAACCAAGGCAACGGTGCAGCAGCACCCGCCCCTCGCGCAGCGGGCGGACTTCTCGGCGGCAAGCCAGCGGCACCAACCGCTTAACTGCGCCGAGCTTAAAGACGACTTGGAACCTGATTGGGGGATGTTGTGGCCAGGAAACTGGTTGCAGCATCCCTTGTCGTCTAAGCCTCTTAAATTGGTGCATCCCTGGATCTCATTGCCTGATGTGATCGTGCACGTGGACCCTTCTTACTTGACCTGGAAGTCAGATCGCCGCACCTTGAGCCTCATGTTAAGTGTGCTTCGGAAAAACCCACGATTGATCGCCCTTGCTTTGGCGAGTATTTTGGTCTTGGCAACCGGGCCATTTTCTTTGGCGCAGGGCGCGCCCCCCCATGCCGGGCAATTCGATGAGATGGCCTCTGATGCCATGGCATCAGGCGACAGGCATGGGCACCACCATGGTTCCGATCTAACCGACCATGACAAGTCTCCCGCTCCAGAAACAGCTGCAGATTGCTGTCACGACATGGGTCTTTGCAGTTCTGTTGCCCTGGCAACCTTCAACCCGGCGGCTCAGCCCTTGGCTCTCACTGCGACCATTTTCCCAATTCAGGGAAACGAAACTTGTCTCTCCCACGATCCTGGACTTGATCTTCCACCTCCCCGGCTCTCCTGAAGTTAGTTCTCAATGGCGAACCTTTCCACTTCCGCAAAACTGCGGAAGCTGAAGGCAATGGCATTGACGAAACTAGTTTGCGTGTAGGCGCACAAATAGAATTCTAGGCAGGGTATTTTTTGAGGAACCTTAAGATGAAGAACCAAACCAAAATCATGGCTGGGCTTGCGGCTTTAAGTTTGTCCGCGATCTTGGCCAGCCCGGTATGGGCAAGCGGAGCGCACGAGGGACACGAGGAATCGGACGCGACAGAAGTTGTTTGCGATCACAGCGCCCACCCCGAAGGCATGCATGAAAACATGCCCGAAGGCTGCATGGATCATGCCGAGGATCATATGGACGGCAACGCCCATGATGGTCATGGAGATCACCACGGTGAAGCCCATGGTGATGATCACGGCGACGATCATGGCCATTCCGACACATCGCATCACTAGGAATGATCATGGCTGAGATAATTGAAACGACGTTGCGGAGCCTCGTGCTCCGCAACCATGAAAACATCTGGCGCGGAATAAATTGGCTAGCCGCTTTGGTGCTGGCCGTTCTTCTTGGGCTTTTGATGACCACATCGAGCTTCGCCTCCGGTGAAGGTCACAGCCATGAGCCTGCTCCGGAGCAAATTTCCGAAGAACCGGTCCATGACAATAATGACGGCCACAACGATGCGGCACCGGTCGAACCCACCCACGACAATGCGGATGGACATCATGACGTGGCGCCAATGGAGTCAATGGAGCCAGCTCATGACAACGCCGATGGTCATCACGAAGAAACGGCCATGGAGGGTCATCATGACGAGATGGCAGAGGCTGGGGGGCATGACCACTCCGCTCATGAAGAAGGCACTTGGGCGGATACCAAACTTGAGCGTCTCTATGCATGGGCTGGCAAGTTTCATCCAGCAGCGACAAACTTTCCCATTGCACTGCTCTTGGCAGCAGCCCTTGCAGAATTGTTGTTTCTTCTGGGCGGCAATCCGGCAATGCGCAATGCAACGCGCTTTTGTCTTTGGACAGGTGCACTTAGTGCTGCCCTAACAGTTGCGTTGGGATGGGGGTTTGTGGGCTTTGACCTGGCAAATGATGATCAGGTTCTTTCCGCCCACAGATGGAATGGGACAGCCATTGCTGCACTAGCACTGGTCACACTCTGGCTTGGAGAACGATCGTTTAAGCCTCGTGGTTCCCCGGGCGCATTCCGCGTCTCTCTTTTACTGGTCGCGGCCATGGTTGCGTACAATGGATATCTGGGCGGCAAAATGGTTTACGGCGCAGATCACTATGCCTGGCCTATTGGCTAGAAATAATCACAACACGGAGGAAATTCACATGAATACGAAACACATCCTTGTCCCTGCCCTTTTTGGATTGAGCCTGGCTCTTAGCGGCTGCGCTGAATTGGGTTATGGAAGCCCTGGCAGTGGGCACCATACAATGGGCGGTGGCCATCAGATGGGCGAGATGGGCGAAGGCCATCACGAGCGCATGCAGCAAATGCACCAGGGTCAAGGCATGGGCATGGGTCACGGCATGGGTCAGGGTCACGGAATGGGCATGGGCGAGATGAGTGAAGAGCATCAAGCACATATGCAGGCCATGCGAGAGGCCGCAGCCATTGAAGCTGCCGCCGTCCTGCAAGCCTATTCTGATGCCATCAACGCCGAAGACGTAGAGGCCATGGCAGCGCAAGTTGTTGCCGATGAGCGCTTCAGTGTCATCGAAGGCAGAGGCACCAATGTCGGCTGGGCGGACTACCGCGATCATCACATCGGTCCGGAGTTTGCGTCAGAGCGTATCGACTTTCATGTCTATGGCTATCATGACATCGACGTGCGCGTTGGACACATGTTCGCGTATGCAACATTTACCTACGCCTTCGAAGCCACGTTAGATGGCGAGCCCTACAACAAGGAAGGCCGAGGCACAGCTGTCTTGATGCGGACACCTGAGGGCTGGCGCATCAGACACATCCAGACGTCGTAGAGACAAAAAAGCAGGTCGGCTGGATACCAGGCCCTTTCTAGCCGACCTGCCAATTGTAAAAAGTGGCAATCAGCCAGGCTGTAAATGCTGCGACCAGGATCCACGCAATCAGGCCGATGAAAAAGCCGGGCCAGTGCAGGGACCAACTCATTGCGGTTTCGAAATCAGCATGAACCATGTCACCGGACATGCTCATCATCCTGCCGGGAAGGGCAACGACAAAGACACTGCAGATAGCCCAGATAACAGCAAAGGCCATTCCTGTGGCGACGGCTATTTTGTTTGCATCTATTTTCATGATCTTCAGGCTCCTTATGGCTGAGGGATCAGCTTGGCTCTGAGGACGCTTGAAACACGGTATGAAACTGTAGCTTGGGACCGTTCTCAACGATAACGCGAGCCAGCGCCGCTAATTTACAGATATAGCTCAGCCACCCATTGATCTGGATCACACAGGATTTTGAAATGACGCAACGCACATACATCTTTGGCGGTCTTGGCTTGGTGCTGACCTTGGTGATCGGGCTTGCCTATTTCGTCCTTCAAGAGCCAACAACAGAAACTATTCTCAGTATTGAACTGCGCCCACAGGACGCGGGGCTCGTTGCCACGGGACATCAGATCTACACAAGGAACTGCGCCTCGTGTCACGGCTCAAACCTGGAAGGTCAGCCTAACTGGCGACGTCGCAACGCAAACGGACGGCTGCCCGCCCCGCCCCACGATGAGACCGGCCACACCTGGCATCATGCGGACGCAACACTCTTTGATCTGACGAAATACGGACCGGCAGCACTCATTGGCGGCACCTATGAAAGCGACATGCCGGGCTACGAAGGCACGCTGACAGATGAGGAAATCCTGGCGGTGCTGAGTTACATCAAGTCTCAGTGGCCTGAGGATATTCGCAGCCAACATGATCAGATCAATGCGGGCAACGGGCATCGTTGAGGGAGTTCGTTGGTACTAGAAAACTCCCGTCATTCCGGGGCTTCGCTTGGCGGAGAACCCGGAATCTCGAGCAGTGGGCCGAGATCCAGAGATTCCGGGTTCGACCCAAAATGCGTTATAGCGCAAGGGGTCGCCCCGGAATGACTAATCTTACTCTTAATCCAGATCCTCAACCGCCTCATCGCCTGAGCCAAACACGCGGGCGGCGAGAGCTGCTTCCATGAACGGCTGCAGGGCGCCGTCCAGAACCTGGGCAGGCTGGGAGCTTTCAATGCCGGTGCGCAGATCCTTGACCATCTGATAGGGCTGCAAGACATAAGACCGGATCTGGTGGCCCCAGCCAATTTCTGTCTGATTGGCTTGGTCTGCCTGGGCTGCTTCTTCGCGGATCTGCAACTCGCGCTCATACATGCGCGCCCGCAACATGTCCCAGGCTTGCGCACGGTTCTTGTGCTGGGAGCGCTGGTTCTGACACTGCACCACAATGCCCGTGGGCACATGGGTCAGACGCACGGCACTGTCGGTGGTATTCACATGCTGACCGCCTGCGCCTGAGGCACGATAAGTGTCCACCCGAACTTCGCTTTCGGGGATATCAATCTCGATATTGTCGTCGATCACCGGGAACACGCCGATGGAGGCAAAGCTGGTGTGGCGGCGATCATTTGAATCATACGGAGAGATGCGCACCAGGCGATGAACGCCAGTCTCTGTCTTCAGCCAGCCATAGGCATTGGTGCCTTTGATGAGCAAGGTTGCCGATTTGATGCCAGCTTCCTCGCCTGAGCTTTCCTCGACGATTTCCACTTTCATCTTGTGAGCTTCGGCATAGCGGATGTACATGCGCTCCATCATGGAGGCCCAGTCTTGTGCCTCCGTGCCGCCTGCGCCCGCGTGAATTTCTACGTACGCGTCATTGGCATCTGCTTCGCCGGAGAGCAGCGTCTGGAGCACAAGCTCGGCCGCCTCGTCGCGCAATTCCTGCACGGCGGTCTCAGCCTCGGTGACAATGTCAGCGTCGCCTTCGCTCTCGCCCATCTCGATAAGCTCAAGATTATCGGCCAGCACCGCGTCATAGTCGTTGCAGGCCTGCATCTGATTATCAAGCTGGGTGCGCTCGCGCATGACCTTTTGCGCGTTCTGGGAATCGTTCCAGAGATTTGGGTCCTCGGCGAGAGCGTTTAGCTCCTCAAGCCGTTTGGTCGCTTTGTCCCAGTCAAAGATGCCTCCTCAGCAAAACCAGGGATTCGCGCACATCACTGGCAAGCGCTTCAATTTCCGCGCGCATGGCAAGCTCCCTCTTTGCTGAAGTTCAAATCAAGCCGGGAAGATAGGTATTCCAAGCGTGGGTGTAAAGGAGATATAACCGCTTTTCCTCTTCAGAAAAAGCGGCGGCCACGACCGTGGCCCGGTGCTTATGCACCGCACCCGCGTAGCACGCGCGTTAGCGCGTTGGCGTGAGCGAGTTAATAAAGCCCGCCAGAGCCTGAGCGGAAATCATCTTCCTCCTCGGAGCCGATGACGGCGCTTTCCCCTGTGGGTTCTGTGCCGGGGCGGAAGGCTTCCTCGATGACATTGAGGTCGCCGGGTCCGGCAAGAAGACCGGTCTCCACATTCACCCGCACAATGCGAATGCCCGGAGGACGGCGGAATGGAATGGGCGGACGGGTGCCGACAGTCTGGGTCAGAAACTCGCGTACGATGGGCGCTGCCACGCGGCCACCGGTTTCCCGGCGTCCCATAGGATAAGGTGCGTCAAAGCCAACATAGGCCCCTGCCACCAGGTCCGGTGAGATGCCCATGAACCAGGCGTCGCGTTCGTCATTGGTGGTGCCTGTTTTGCCGCCAAGAGGCACGCCCACAGACCGCAAGGAGCGACCGGTGCCGCGCTGGACCACGCCTTCAAGAATTGAGACAACCTGATAGGCGGTGGCAGGATCGAGAACTTCTTCGCGCGCGTCCGGCAATTGCGGCTCGGCCTGACCTTCCCAGACCTCAGCGCTGCATTCTTCGCACACGCGCTCATCAGAACGAGAAATGGTAAGCCCATAGCGATCCTGAACCCGGTCAATAAAGATGGGCCGCACCCGGCGTCCGCCGTTCACAAATTGCGAGTAAGCTGCCGTCATCCGCATCAAGGTGGTCTCCCCTGCCCCCAGCGCATAAGCCAGATAAGGGTCCATGTGATCCACCACGCCAAAGCGCGTTGCGATATCCACCACGCGCTCCATGCCCACATCCTGCGCCAGGCGCACGGTCATGGCGTTTCGTGACCGCTCAACCCCGCTGCGCAAAGTAGATGGCCCATAGAAGCGATCAGAGTAATTGTCTGGCCGCCACAAAGGGAGCCCCTCGCCCTGAGGCATCACAAACGGTGCATCAAGAATAAGATCAGACGGCGTGCGCCCTGCATCCAGCGCTGCTGCATACACAAACGGTTTGAAGGAAGAGCCAGGCTGGCGACGCGCTTGGGTCGCGCGATTAAATTCCGAGGCGTCGAAGGAAAAGCCCCCCACCATAGCCAGCACGCGGCCCGTATGAGGATCCATCACCACAATACCGCCGTTGACTGCCGGGATTTGTCGCAAAGACCAATGAAGCGCCGTTGTGGCTTCACTGACCACGACTTCCTCGCCTTCGATAATTTCCGTTACCGCTTCGATCTCGGCTTCAACCTCTTCCACGAAGATGACATCGCCCGGGCTCAAAACATCGCTAGGGTCTTCAATGGAAGGTCCAACAGAGATGCGATCATCCTGCTGAATGCGTGCCCACTCAAGATCCGACAGCGGAATAGTGCCCACCAACGGCTCTTCCATAGTGGAGCCTGAAAGCCCGATGGTCACTGTGCCGAGCGCGTCGCTAACCTCCAACACCACAGCACTGCGCCAGGGTGCAAGATCACGCGGCAATTGTGTTGCGGCAAGGCTGACCGGCCATTCTTCCAGGCCTTCCAGCACCGCCATTGCCCCGCGCCAGCCATGACGCTGATCATAAGCAATCAAGCCATTGCGAAGGGCGTTGCGCGCGATGGTCTGATATTCCATGTCGACAGATGTGCGAACCGAAAGTCCGCCATCCAGCAAGGCGTCAAAGCCAAACTCACTCGCGATACGGCGGCGGACTTCTTCAGCAAAATAGTCCGCCTCTTGAACCTGGGCCCCCGCAGGTCGCTCAAAGACCACCAGTTCTTCGTTACGGGCCTCAACGGCTTGTTCTTCTGTGATGTAGCCATTATCCACCATCTCGTTCAGCACGTAGTTGCGCCGCGCAAGAGATGACGCTCGGGACCTTTCGCGGTCCGGGCGATAGTTCTCTGGCCCCTTCGGCATGACGGCCAGATAGGCCGCCTCAGCAATGGTCAGTTCGTCCAGAGGCTTGTTGAAGTAATTGAGGGCGGCGGCAGCGATACCATAAGAACGCCAACCCAGGTAAATCTGATTGAGGTAGAGCTCAAGGATATCGTCCTTGGTGAGGATCTCCTCGATCCGCATGGCCAGCAAGGCCTCACGCACTTTGCGTTGGATGGTTGTTTCCGAAGTGAGAAGGAAGTTCTTGGCCACCTGCTGTGTGATGGTGGATGCCCCTTCAAGGCGGGTATCATTGAGGACGTGGTTCACATTGGCCACGGCGGCCCGTGCAATGCCGCGGAAATCAACTCCATTGTGGGTATAGAAGTTCTTGTCTTCTGCAGAGATAAAAGCCCCACGCACATATTCCGGCACAGCCTCAATGGGCACGAACAAGCGTCGCTCATTTGCGTATTCCGCAATCAAGGTTCCGTCGCCCGCATGAATACGGGTCATGATGTCCGGCTCATATGATTGGAGTACGGAGTAATCCGGCATGTCCAGGCTCAGCCTGTAAACATAAAGCGCGGAATAGCCTCCCACCCCCAGACCACCGACAATGCCCACGAACATGACGGTTGAGAACAGAAACAGGAACGTTTTCAGCGCAAAGCTGCGGTTCTTTTTCTTCTCCCGCCGTCTTTCTTTTTTCTCAGCGCGCTTGTCCTTGGCGTTCAACTTTGACTTCTTCTCTTTGGGCTTTTTCTCTTTGCGTTTTTTCTCTTTTTTGGGCTGGGCTTCCACCTGCACCGCCCCGCGTGTTGCAGCGATCAGCTCGGACTGCTCGGCCTTTTTATCGACAGGCTTGGCAGGGGCAGCAGGCTCTTCAGGTTTGTACAGGGGGGCGGTGAAGGGTTTTGACGAAGAGACCTCGTCTGCATCGTCTGCAGCAGGAGTGAACTGGCTTGCGAAATCATCGCCGCTGGCCGCATCTTTATCGTCCGCCGAGGGCGCGTTGCCGTCGGGGTTGTTTTCACCATCCAAATCGTCATCCCGGCGATCGTTCATGGCCCCACCTTCATCGTCAAAATCAGTGCCCATTCTTATAGAGGCTTTCTTCTAGTCATGGAATATGACGGATAAATGGCCGTTAACGGCCACTGCCAGCCAAGTTCACTTTATGGTTAGTCGCGGGGTGAGGCGTTTTGAGCAAGCCAAAGCTCGCCGGGGTCCCCAAGATCGAAATAATGAACCAGCGCCTCGGTCATCGCCATGCCGAGAGACAGCCGATAGGCCTCGGTCTCCAGCAAATCAGCGTCTTGCGCATTGGAGGCAAAGCCGGTTTCCAAAAGGATTGAAGGCACATCCGGGGCGGTCAGCACCCTGAAGCCCGCAAAGCGGTGTGGCCGACTAACTGTGCGCACATCCGCGCGGCCCAGGCTTCTCACCACACTGGAGGCAAGGTCCGCAGACAGGTTCATGGTTTCCCGCTGGGCCAGGTCGATGAGAATACGGGTCAGTTCCTCGTCCACCTCAAAGCCCGCGATGCGGTCAGACTGATTTTCCCGGTCTGCCACCCGCGCCGCCTCATCATCGGAGGCATCCTCGGAAAGGGTATAGACGGTCACGCCCCGCGCATGAGCACTGTCGTTTGAATCCACATGGATGGAGACGAACAGATCTGCCGCAAGGTCTTGGGCGATTGCATAGCGATCATTCAGCGGCAACAGAATGTCTTCGTTCCGAGTCATATGAACATCGAACAATCCGGATTGGGTCAGCGCATCCCGCATGGTTCGGGCGATGCCCAGGGCGATGGTCTTTTCCTGAACCCCATTGACGGTAATGGCGCCGGGGTCCCGCCCTCCGTGTCCCGCATCAATGACAATCACAGGGCGCACATTCTCAACGACGGGATCTTCCTCCACCGGCTCCAGCATTGGCCCCTGCAGATTATCCGGCAAGGAGGCGAGGATATCTTCAATATCCTCAAAAACTGGCTCCTCAGGCTCAGCGGGGGCCGCGTCAGCCACCGGAAAGCCGGAATTTTCTTCAAAGCTGGCTTGGTCACTTGGCACGAGGTCCATGACCACTCGAGCGCCTTGGTCCTCTGTGGCGCCAAAAACCCTCAGATCGGCAATGCTGGCCGGATTGGGCATGTCCAGAACAACACGGGAGCGACCGGGGCGGTTTCGGGCATAGCGCACCTGGCCGATCAGGCCCTCACCTGGAAACTGAGCCCCTTCGTCGACCTCCCAGATCACCTCTGGCAAATCCATCACCACCCGATGGGGCCGTCCGGCCTCCCCAGCAAGGGTAAAGGTCTCCGGCTGAACCGCCTGGCTCAGGTCAAAAACGATGCGGGTGTGGGTCCCATGATCATGGATGCGAACGCTTTGGACGGTAATTTCAGGCGCAACAGCGCTGCCGCCCTCCTGCGCAAGCGCAGAAAACGGTACAAAAACCATCAAAAAAGCCAGAAAAACGCTTAGGCGCATGCTCCGCACCACTAATTAACTCAACGAATCCCCCGGGAAAGGAAGAGACTGTATCCCAACATGAGAAGCATTTACAGGTCGCTAACCCATTTCTCGCAATGTCGTGACACAGGTCTCAATTTGGCCTGGTGGTCGGAAACCCTTGCTATTTGCATGGCCCGGCCTGTACAACAGAGATTGGGCGGAACCGCCGCCCCGGCGCGAGATCTTATCCTTCGCGCCAAAATAGGGGCCCCATAACACTTAAAGCGATGGGGCTGAAACGAGAAACATCTTTGCGGTTGATTGGGCTTAAGGGACTGATTAATCGCCGGAATTTGGGTTGCGCGGCGCCGACCAATATGGGCCGATGACACGCGCGAGGCACTATGAACAAACAGCCTGCCCTTCGCTATGATTTGATGTTCCGCCTGGCCCCCAGTGCGGAAACAGGTCGGCGCGCGTCCAAAACGCACGTTTTGAGCGGCAGGCACCTTTCAACAACCAATTCTATCGGCACAGCGACCTTAGAGAGACGGCGGCGTAATCCCTTAACGCATCCGCCCGGGGTCTTGCGTGCTGGAGCACCACTTCATGAGCAAAAAAATGCTGATCGATGCGGGCCACCCGGAAGAGACCCGGGTCGTCGTCGCAGACGGAAATGATATCGACGATTTCGACTTTGAGTCGGAAGCAAAAAAGCAAATCAAAGGAAACATCGACCTCGCGCGTGTGACGCGGGTTGAGCCCTCCTTGCAGGCCGCGTTTGTTGAATATGGCGGCAACCGCCATGGCTTCATGGCCTTTTCCGAAATCCACCCTGATTACTACCAGATCCCTGTAGCGGATCGTGAGCGGCTACTGCAATTGCAGGCCGAAGCCGAAGAACGCCGGGCTGCTGCCGAAGCTGCCATGGACGAGGAAGAAGAAACCGAAGAAAAGCCAGCGCGTCGGCGTCGTGGCGGGCGCTCCCGCGCAGCTGCAAAGACCGACGACACATCGGCTGAAGCAGGCGAAGAAGAGACATCGGAAACCGAAGCTGACGCCAATGCCGAGGAAGGTGCCGAGGAAGATGTTGAAAACGCTTCTGACGAAGAAACATCTGAGATAACCGCAGCCGAAGACGACACTGTTTCTGAGGAAGCTGTTCCGGAAGAAGCTGAAGAAGAGACTGCCGAAGTCGAAGCCAGCGACGAAACTACGGCAGAAGAAGAGCAAGACGAGACCTCCAAGAAAGTCACCGCCCTTCTGGCGAGCGCTAATGTTGAAGTCCTCGCCATCGACGATGAAGCTCTCGAAAACGTCGACTGGAATGATGACGACGAGGATGATGATCCAGATGACATCGAGCCTCTGGACCCTGCTTTGGAAGAAGTCGACGACGTCACCGATGAAGATGACGAAGACGCTGCCGAAGATGGCGATGATGAAACCGAGGCTTCAAACGCTGAAGGTGATGACGCCGAAGCATCCGAAAGCGGAACTGAAGGCGAGGAAGGTGCCAGCCGTACTCGTGGCCGTGGTCGCCGGGGTCGCGGTGGACGTGGTGGACGCAGTTCTGGCGGCAATGGTGGCCGGGGTGGTCGTCAGTCGGGCCGCAGCGGTGGCCGTGGTGGTCGCAGTGGCGGCGGCGGCAGAGGCCGCAGCCGGAGCGACAGTGACGACGATCTAGACGTCAATCCGCGCCCATTCTTCAAGAACTACAAGATCCAGGAAGTTATCCGCCGCAGGCAAGTCCTGCTGGTGCAGGTTGCCAAGGAAGAACGCGGCAACAAGGGCGCGGCTCTTACGACTTATCTCTCATTGGCCGGTCGCTATTGTGTGCTGATGCCCAACACCGCACGCGGTGGCGGCATCTCTCGCAAGATCACCAACATGTCTGATCGTCGGCGTTTGAAGACCATCGTATCGGGCCTCGAAGTGCCCAAGGGCATGGGCCTAATTGTACGTACCGCTGGTGCCAACCGCACCAAGGCAGAAATTCGCCGCGACTATGACTATCTCATTCGTCTGTGGGAAAGCATTCGCGACCTCACGCTGAAATCTTCCGCTCCTTCTATGATTTATGAAGAAGGCAACCTGATCAAACGCTCCATCCGCGATCTTTACTCCAAGGATCTGGACGAAGTGCTGGTGGAAGGTCAGACCGCGTACAAGGAAGCCAAAGCCTTCATGCGCATGCTGATGCCAAGTCATGCGCGGCGCGTGAAGCTTTACACAGAACGCACGCCCCTGTTCCAACGGTTCAAGGTGGATGTGCAGCTTGATTCCATGCTCAGCCCTCGGGTGGACATGCCTTCTGGTGGTTACATCATTATCAACCAAACCGAAGCGCTGGTCTCCGTCGACGTGAACTCTGGTCGTTCCACCAAGGAACACAATATCGAGGACACGGCGCTCAAGACCAATCTTGAAGCCGCTGAAGAAGTGGCGCGCCAACTGCGCATGCGCGATCTGGCCGGGCTCATCGTGATCGATTTCATCGACATGGAAGAGCACCGCAATAATCGCTCGGTGGAACGCCGTCTGAAAGATTGCCTGGCCCATGACCGGGCACGTCTGCAGGTCGGACGCATCTCGAACTTTGGCCTTTTGGAAATGTCTCGTCAGCGCCTTCGCGCGGGCATCCTCGAAGGCTCCACCCGCCCCTGCCCTCACTGTGAAGGTGCTGGCATTGTGCGTTCTGTGGAATCCGCAGCATTGCGGATCTTGCGGGCCTGCGGCGAGGAAGGTGTGCGCGAGCGCAGCGCTTCGATCACCGTTACGGCAAATTCGGAAGTCGCGGAATACATCCAAAACCACAAGCGCCGCCAATTGATCGACTTTGAAGATCAATATGGCATGCACACAAATCTCCAGTCCGATCGTGTAATGCCCGGCGATGTGTTTGAGCTGAAACGCGGGGAGCCGCTTAGCGATGCACGGCGTCAGCAAATTCAGGAAAGCTCAACGGTCAGTCTGGATTCAGCTTATCTCGCGGCAGAAGAAGCCAAGGACGCCGAAGCAGAAGCCAAAGCGCAGGCCGAGGAAGATGCTATCGAGGCGGAAGAAGCCGAAGCCAAACCTGCCAAGCCTGCTCGGGCACCACGGAAGCGCAGAACGGCACCAAAAGACGTTACCGACGAAGCTGCTGAAACAGGTGAGAGCGCTGAGGCCACGGAGACTAAAGGCCCCGAAGGTGAAGAGGATGAAGACGGCTCTCCCCGTCGTCGTCGTCGCGGCCGCAGAGGCGGCAAACGCAATCGTCGTCGCCGCGAGCGCGCTGATGCAGACGGCTCAAGCGAAGACAGTGCCGATGGCGAAGCCGCAGAAGCTACTCAGGACGCATCAGGCGAAGAGGCCTCTTCTACACAAAAGGATGAGCCAGCAGATGGCCAAAAGGAAAAATCCGGAAACGGACGATCCCGTGGCCGACGCTCCTCTCGCCCCCGCACACGTCGCCAACCTGAAATGGCGGATGCGGATGCTGGTGGAGCCAATGGAGAGGTGAAAGATGCCGAGGCTTCTGAAAAGCCCCGGACCAGACGCCGCAGTCCAAGCACACGGCCAAAGCCTGCGGCTAAGGAAGATGCGCCAAGCGCGCCTGCGCCCAGCCCATCTTCTAGCACCACAGAGCCAAGTGGCGCTCAGGGTGATGCCAAAAAAGGTTGGTGGCAGCGGACTTTCTTTAACTAGGCATTAGCTGCAGAAACAAACAAAAAGGGCCGAGGCAACATCCGTTGCTTCGGCCTTTTGCTTGATTGGGTTATTTGGTCATTCCGGGACTTGATCCACTACTGTCCGGTTTAGCGTTCACTCTTTTTGAACAATCACCGAGATTGCGAATTGCCTTCGGCATACCCCCCATCCTGACCTTCCCCCGCAAGGGGGGAAGTGAAGCTGGGAGCGGCTTTCATAAATCAC
>JAJFIL010000284.1 GCA_021774965.1 Alphaproteobacteria bacterium | reverse complement strand
AATTATTGGTGTAATCATGCGGATTTCGTCCCTTCCCCCCAGCGTGGGGGAAGGTCAGGATGGGGGGGTGCCGGAGGCATTTGGAGTTTCCCGGGAACCATTGGAATCTAAACCGGACAGTAGTGGGCTTGACCGGGGAATCTAGCGATGTCGCAAAGCCAACGGGGACGGAACTAGCTACCCATTGAGTGCCCATCACGTACCATCCCCCCTAACCGGAGGGTCCACCTCACAGCTTTCTGAACCAGGGCAACCATGGATCGCCCGGTCAAGCCGGGCGATGTCGCCGAGAAGGGTGAATCCACAAACAAAAAACCCCGGGAGCCATTTCAGGGCGGCACCCGGGGTTCTGTTAGTTGGCCCCTTCAGGGAAGGTAGTGTGCGAGTAGGGACTGCTCATTTAACGAGGACTGAGCTCCCTTCCCTCAGATCCAATTTGCTCGCGGCGCCTCGGATGGAACCAAACTGGGGACCCTTCTGATATAGGGCGGTCTAGGAATTTCTCAATGTGACGAGCGTTACAAGACCGGAGATCCCAGCGCCCTGCCCACAAAAAAAGAGGGCCTCCGGTTGCTGGGATGCACGGAGACCCTCTCGACGCAGGTACCGGCGCCTCGCTTTCTCGCGGACTGCGGAGCGCCGATTTGTCGCTTGCCACCATTTGGCAGCCTGGAGGGGCGACGCAGCAACGTTTCCACAATTTGCCCTGTTCCTCAGTGGCGGCTGTCACATATGAGACGCGCAAAGAGAGGCCCAAAGAGATCGAGTGTGACGGCTAAACAGAAATGTGGTTGATGCCGCGGGCGACCTTCTCCGTCATCTCCTCAATGTGGCTTTCTTCCACAATCAGGGGCGGGGAAAGACAGACCGTATCGCCGGAAACGCGCACCATCAGATCTTCTTCGTGGAAGAGATGCGCCATGATCTCATACCCACGTTTGCCCGGCTTGCCCGCCTCGGGCGTCACATCAAAGGCTACCGCCAAGCCGAGGGTGCGAATATCCTCCACCGAAGCGCATTTCTCACGCACGGCGTGGCAGGCATCCCCGAAAGGTCTTTCCAGTTTCGCCGAGCGCTCAAACAGGCCCTCGTCGCGATAGATATTCATAGTGGCAATCGCCGCCGCGCTGGCCATGGGGTGGCCGGTATAGGTGTAGCCATGGAAGAGGCGGATCTCGTGATCGTCTCCGCCATCAATGGCGTTGAACACATGATCCCGAGCGATCACTCCGCCCATGGGCACAACGCCGGAGGTCACGCCTTTGGCAAAGGTCAAAAGATCTGGTGTCACATTGTATCGTTCCGCCGCAAAGCTGGCCCCCAACCTGCCGAAACCGCAGATCACTTCATCGAAGATGAGTAGGATGCCGTGTTTGTCACAAATCGCCCGCAGCTTCTCAAGATAGCCCTTCGGCGGCGGCAAAACACCGATGGAGCCTGCCATGGGTTCGACAATGACGGCGGCGATAGTTGAAGCATCGTGAAGCGCCACAATGTTTTCCAGCTCATCAGCCAGATGCCCGCCCCATTCAGGCTCACCCTTGGTGAAAGCTTGCTCGGCCCGATTATACGTATGCGGAAGATGGTCTGTGCCCGCCAGCAAAGGTCCAAAGAATTTGCGGTTGTTTACCATGCCGCCCACAGAGATGCCGCCAAAGCCCACCCCGTGATAGCCCTTCTCACGCCCGATAAAGCGCGTGCGCGTGCCTTCCCCGCGATAACGGTGATAGGCCATCGCAATCTTCATGGCACTGTCCACGGACTCTGATCCGGAATTGCCAAACAACACATGATTGAGATCACCCGGCGCCAGGGCCGCAATACGAGCAGCTGCTTCAAAAGCCTTCGGATGACCAAACTGAAACGAGGGGGCGAAATCCAGTTCAGCAATTTGTTTCTGCACAGCTTCGACAATAGGCTGCCGGCTGTGGCCCGCGTTACAGCACCACAGGCCCGCAGACCCATCCAGCACTTTGCGGCCATCGTCTGAATAGTAATGCATGCCCTCCGCGCGGGTAATCATGCGCGGGCGTTCCTTGAAACTGCGGTTAGGGGTGAACGGCATCCACAAGGGACCCAGATCATTTGGCGCTACATCGGACATGGGAAATCTCTCTGAAGGATTGAAAACTGTGCAATAAGCCTATTGCGATGCGCCCCGCGCATCAATGGGCCAAAGATCCACCAGCGTGTCCCCCTGCACAACATGATACCAATCGTAGAGGTTTACCGTCGGGTCACAGTGAGGCACGACGCAGGTGAGCACACTTCCGCGCGGCAGATGATCTTTCTCTGCATCCGCCAGCAAAATGCCCCCCTGTTCGTCGCCAAAGAAGAAATAGCCCGCGCCCTCGGGGGCACCTGAATGGATTAGCGGAGCCTCTGCGTCGGTGGCAAAGGATTTAAAGCCTGCGTCCGTGGTCACAAGACCGGGTGTGTTGACGGATATCACTGAGGTCTGCACAAAAAGCGCTGGCTCAAAGGGAAAATGCCCATCTGCGGTGGGCACTTCGGCATATTCCCGGTCCATGAAGATGTAAGAGCCCCCTTGCAGATCCGTAAGAACCCCTGCACCCGGATCGATGTCATACGTGCCTGTGCCGCCGCCGGTGACGATATTGCAGGAAAGGCCAATGGCTTCTGCGCGCGTCTTTGCATCACGCAACATGTCCATGACTTCCAAGGATTGAGTGCGGCGTTTTTCAACATCCGCTTCATGCATTAAATGCCCGGCATAGCCCTGAATGCCGCAAAAGCGCAGACCCTCTGATCTCTTGATTTGAAGAGCCAAAGCATCAAAGCCCTGATTAAGCCCGATACCGGTACGATGAAGCCCCGGGTCCAGATCAATCAGCACACGGAACGGCTTGCCCGCCGCAAGCGCCGCCTCATTCAGGTCTGAGGCCCCGTCAGGGTGATCCACGGTGAAAATCAACTCTTCCATCACATCGTTGAGCTCGGTCGCCCGCGCCACAGCGCCCTTCGTGGCAAGTGGAGAGGTAAGCAAAATCCGGTCAACTCCGCGCGCCGCCAGCGCTTCGGCCTCCCCCAGTTTGGCACAGCACACGCCAACAGCGCCTGCCATCATCTGGCGCTTGGCAATCTCGGCAGATTTGTGGGTTTTGGCATGGGGGCGCAATCCAAGGCCCTGGCTCGCGCAATGTTTCGCCATGCGCGCGAGATTACGTTCAAAAGCATCCAGATCCAGCACCAACGCCGGAGTGGGAATATCCTTGGCGCTGCCCGGCTTACCGATAAGGCCCCGGCCAATTCGTTCGTGAACCGATAAGACCATGCCTGCCGCCCCTTCAAATCTCTTATGAGGAGATATTAACCCTGCGCCTGAACCTATCCTGAGCTGCTCATTTCTCAAGCTTTTTCGGGATTTTTCCCTCCGCTGGCCAAGGCTTGCCCGAGAGACTACACTAACCCGTGATCCGTTCGTGAGTGATCCGTTACTAACCCCGAGACACCGAGGAGAGCCCCCATGCCTGAGAAGAAACTTGCCGGAAAAACAGCCCTTGTGACCGGTGCCTCCAGCGGTATTGGCCGCTCCACGGCGCTCAAACTCGCGGCTTTGGGTGCCCACGTCTATGCCACGGGACGCAGACAAGAGGCCCTTGATGAGCTCGTCGGCATCGCCGAGCACGCTGGCGGCACCATCACCCCCGAAGCCTTTGACATTCGCGACTATGACAAATTCCAGGGCCTGATTGAGCGCGCGGAGGCGGATACCGGTACCTTCAATATCCTGGTGAACAATGCAGGCCTCTCCCACCCCGACGGCATCGTGGACGGTGACCCCGAAAAATGGCGGGAGATGCTTGAGGTCAATATCCTCTCTCTGCTGGCCGGATCGCAAAAAGCCATTCAGGTCATGCGCAAGGGCGGCCACGAAGGTCACATCGTGCATATCTCCTCCATTGCCGCACGCTCGGATGCCTCCGGCGTCTATGGCGGCACCAAGGCCATGGTCAGCGCGCTTGCCACCACCATGCGCAAAGATCTGGAAGATGATCCCATTCGGGTGGTGAACGTCTGCCCCGGCGCGGTGATCACCAATTTCGCCCGCAACTTCCCGCCGGATTACATCAACGCCATGCTGCAATCCCTGGGCATCGACATTGAGTTCAAGCCCGGCATGACCCTTCCCCCGGAAGTTCATGACAAAGTCAATGCAGCTGCCTCCCAGCTTCTACTGCATGCTGATGATATTGCCCGCGCCGTTGTTTATGGTGTGACCCAGCCCATCAATGTGGATGTCTTTGAAATCACCGTTCGCCCCGCCAAATCACTTCAACTTCCGGATGGCTAGGCGCATTTATGAGTGACATTGAAATTTGCTTGAACCCGGATCTGGATACAGAGGCCCTGGCGGCGGAGTATGTGGTCAAAAAACGGGGACAGGTGCCGAATATTTTCCCAGTAAAAGTCGCTGACCAGATCCATGAGGTTCTGATCGGGCAAGTGCCATGGGAGATGACCTATTTCGACGGACAGCGGGATCAAAACATATCCCTGCCCGAGTTTCAGGCAATGTTACCGCAGCAGCGCATGCAATTTGCACAGAAACTACAGCAGACAGCCTCTCGCGGGTTTGGTTATTCCTATAATACTTTCAAGTTCCATGAGGAAATGCAGCGGGGTAAATATCTGGATCATCCGCTCAAGGCATTTGATGAGTTCATCTCCTCCCCGCCCATGGTCGAATTCATGCGCACCTATATTGGCGATCCGGAGATCAACGCAGGTGGGGCCCACGCCACCTGGTTTGGCGGTGGCCAATACCTTAATCTTCATACAGATAAAATACCGGGCATCGACAGGCGATGCGCCTTTGTCTTCAATTTCACCAAACAATGGCGCCCGGATTGGGGCGGCGAACTGAAGTTCTATTCTGATCGCGCCGCAAGCGTGGAGGAAGCCTTTCTGCCGTCCTATAATGTGTTGAACGTCTTTACTGTGCCCAAGCCCCATTCGGTGGGCCTGGTCGCCCCCTTTGCCGCCGCCCCGCGCCTGGCCATCACGGGCTGGTTTTATGCTGGCGATGCGCCAAAGGTCGTCTGACCTCGCATCCATTTGGGGGTCAGTAAATATACCAAGGGCAAGGTCACGGCGATCTGGATGGCCACAAAGCGGGCAAATTCCATGGGCGTCTCGCTGCTCTCGCCTCCTATAAAGGGCATGTAGCTTGTGAATGCCGCGGCATTGAACAGCACAATCAGCACCAGAAGACTCTTACCGCCGCCAACGATGCGCCAGATGATCAAGCCGTAGGCCAGCTCCAACAGCCACGCCACGGCGGGGGCCGAACCGTAAAACCCAAGCCCATATTTAACCTCGCTCATGCCCGGCGCGATCTGGATGTCTGGAGCGTGGAGCAACAGATCCAAGGCAATGTGAGAAACGACGCCTGCCGCCAATGCCCCCGCGATGGGCCAGCTTTTCCAGATACGCAGCCCAATTGCCCCGAACGCCAAGGCAACCAGTGCGGTGGTAAGAATCGAGTGGGACCACGGCATATGGGCGAGGTGCACGTTGGCAACGGATGTGACGACCTCATCCACCTCCGTCCATTCGATCCCGGCGAAGTGAAACCCCACCCAGAGTATTTCCATGGTCTGCACAGAGATTAGAAGAGGCACCAGCGGTGCCTTGGGCGCGGCCTTCT
>JAJFIL010000283.1 GCA_021774965.1 Alphaproteobacteria bacterium | reverse complement strand
CCTGACCACGCCGATTACTTTCACGCTGGAACAGGCCATTGCCTATGTTCAGGATGACGAGTTGGTGGAGGTTACACCGGGCGCCATTCGGCTTCGGAAGCGGGATCTGGACCCTATTGATCGCAAGAGAAACCGAAACAGGGACGTTTAAATCCAGGGCTTCTGCGCATCTGGGCCGTTAACCTTGTGTTTACTTTGGGAGTTCTCCCGGCACGGGAATTGCGAGTAGTATCTGCACCAGATGGGATGTGTGCCGATATTGGATCGCTGCCGCCCTCATTCTGACACCCTCCCGCATCCATTTCAGGGCGAGAAGAGTGGTTGGAATAGTATCTGTATAACAGTTACGGAGCGTTGCGTATGACCACTCCCTCAGACAATCAGTTCGGTTCAGACACGCCTTCATCTGCGAAACCCCCAAGCGACGCCTTGAAAGGCAAGCACCCCGTCGATCTTCACGTGGGCAAGCGCCTTCGTCATCGCCGTTGGATGATCGGCATGACCCAGCAACAGCTGGCCAATGCGGTGGGGATCAAGTTTCAACAAATTCAGAAATACGAAAGCGGTGCAAACCGTGTCAGCGCCAGCCGCCTTTGGGACCTGAGCCAGGCATTGAGCGTTCCCGTCTCCTTCTTCTTTGAAGGTCTGGATGGAGAGAGCGCCGCCGAAATGGAAGAGGCAGCCCTCAGCCCGGATCTTTTTACGGACAAGGAAACTCTCGAGCTTGTGCGGGCCTATTACGGCCTTGAGGAACGCCCTCGGCGCAGGTTGCTCGAGCTTACCAAGGCCCTTACTGATCAAGATACCGATCAAGACGAAGACGACAGCGATATCGCAAACGCTGTTGCCTGATTGAGATAGATTTTCTTCGAACTGGCTTCAGCACCGGTCGAATTGATGACCCCTCAAGACCCCCTCCTGGTCTTGAGGGGTTTTTCATTGGCGTGAACACAACGCCCCCTCTCCCAACCCTCCCCCACGCTGGGGGGAGGGCTACCCAGAGTCCTATTAGGTGGTCATACCGGGACTTGATCCCGGTATCTGGCAATGCTGCAAAGCCAACGGGGACGGAACTTTTTACATACATTGTGCCCCTCACGTTCCGTCCCCTCTATACCGGAGAGATCGCCAGATTCCGGTGTCAAGCACCGGAATGACGAAGACGAAAGATTGGCTTCCAAGAACTCACATCCTTGCTGGGTGGCTGGCTATCGGCTTGACGGATCGGACACAAAAAGTATTAGGTCCAGCATACGACACTCAGGACCTGACCCCATGACACGACCGCCAAACATCCCAGCGCCTTTTGATGAGATTACGGCATTTGCTGCCCGCTGCGCCGATGCATCGGGGGCGGTGATCCTGCCGCACTTTCGCCAGGTGGGCGCAGATGACAAGACCGGCGATGCTGTGGGGCAGTTTGATCCTGTCACCATTGCGGACAAGAACGCCGAGTTAGCGATCCGCAAGCTGATCGAAGACGAACGCCCCGAAGATGCCATCCTGGGCGAGGAGTTTCCGGACAAGCCCGGCACCAGTGGGGCCATGTGGGTGATCGATCCCATTGATGGCACGCGCGGGTTCCTTACCGGCTTGCCCACTTGGGGCACGTTGATCGGCTATCACGATGGCACCAAGCCTGCCTTTGGCATGATGGACCAACCTTTTGTGGGCGACAGGTTCTTTGGCTGGTCATCTGGGCAGGCGCGTGGTGCTGCATTAGTGCGCGGCGATCAAGTAACGCCCCTCAAGACGAGATCTTGCTCCGGCCTTAGCGATGCGATCTTTGCCTGCACCACCCATGAGATGTTTCAAACGCCACACGAGGTTGCTGCTTTCGACATGATGTTGGCGGAGACAAAACTGCTTCGTATGGGAACGGATTGTTATTCCTACGCCATGTTGGCCCATGGGTTGATCGATGTTGTGATTGAATCCTGTCTCAAGCCTTTTGATATCCAGGCGCTTATCCCTATCATCGAAGGAGCGGGCGGGATTGTGACTGATTGGCAAGGAGGGCCTGCAGAGAACAGCGCGCAGGTGCTGGCTTGCGGAGATGCGACCTTGCACAAAGACATCGTGGCACGATTGGAGGGCCTAGCTGGCGCTTAAAAAGCCATAGGTCAGATCAAAGAACTGATCGCGGAATTTATCCCGCTCCATCATCAGCTCGTGCAGCCCACCCTCGATCATGGCCGCTTCGCTCACGTCCGAGGCCAAAGCGAAACGCGCAAAGGCCGTGGCGTCCACCAGTTTTTCCTTACTTGCCCCGATGAAAAGCGATGGCGTATTCATATTGCGGGCAAAATTCGGATGCCAGATCGCATCAATCGATTGCAGCGCCGCATCCGTCCATTGCCAGCTCAAACCTGCTAGCCCGAGGCGCGGTTCAGCCTTGATCGATGCCCTTGCCGCTTTAAAGCGAGGCTCATCGCTTGTCACCGGATTGCCGAAGAATTTCTCTTCCGCCGGATCGACGGGATTGCTGACGAAGGGTTCTTCCCGCGCGCGGCCAAAGATCATGGCACCCCCGGCAAGAACCCGCACAGCAGGTTGGGCCATGCGCCGCCCAATGCCCAACATGGGTGCACAGAAGACGGCCTTGTCCACAATGCCCGGGTGGTCGTGCAAATAGCGCAGACCGATATTGCCGCCCATGGAATGGGCCAGCATGTAAACCGGCCGCTTCAGATCCATTGCAAAATCGCTATGCATGATGAAATTCATGTCATCGAGATATTCCTGGAAGTCATCAATGTGCCCCCGTTCCCACTCTTCCAGCTCGCGGGTGGAAAGCCCCTGCCCGCGCCAGTCGAATGTCAGGACCTCAAAGCCCCGGCCCCGAAGATCATCGATAACCTCGAAATACTTCTCAATAAACTCTGACCGCCCATGCAACAATAGAACGGTGCCCTTGACCGCCATGCCGCGCGCGGCAGGCCACCGGGCAGCACGCAAACGTATTTCATCACGATACAGAAAAACGGCTTCGCCGGATCCGGGGCATCTATTGGGAGAGGTGGAGATAAGAGGGGCAGCGCTCATGCGGCAGAGGCATCCTCCGCCTGGGCTGTCACGCGGATGAAATCGCTCACTTGCGTCGCCAGACCAATCTCGCCGGTCAGACGCATCTCACCCTGCATGAAGGCAGCGGTCTCATCCATTTCTCCATCCAGGATGTGCAGAAAGGTCTCCGCCGACATGGCAATCCGGCAGTCATGGTTGCCTTCCTGAGCAGAGACCTTGACCACGCCGCTGGTGCCATCGATATGAATCACGCCTGCCTCGCCACAATCAAACAGGACAGCAGCGTCAAAGCCTTCCGTTCCGTCAAGAAGATCGGTCAGGCGGCGGGTAATTTCATCCAGAGTGCTCATGGGAATCTTATAGCAAACTCGCCCCTCTCTCTCCAGCCCATATTCATGTTTGGTGTTTGGCATATAGCTCGCCTAAGCTGCCCGCTATGAGCTGGAAAGACGAAGCAGATGAGATCGCCCGCCGCAAGGCTGAGGCTGTCAAAATGGGCGGCACGGAAGCTGTGGCCCGTCACCATGAAAAAGGCCGCCTGACGGTGCGGGAGCGCATCGCGAAAGTGACCGATGAAGGCTCCTTCTCCGAGCACGGACCCATTGCGGGCTCTCAAGAAGAAGATGGTTTCTCCCCCGCCAACTATATTGTGGGGCTTGCTGAGATTGGCGGGCGCGCTGTGGCTGTGGGCGGTGAGGATTTCACCCTTAAAGGCGGCTCGCCCAATGCTGCAGGCTTGCGCAAATCTGTTTACGCCGAAGAGCTGGCGCTGAATTACAAAGTACCCCTGGTGCGTCTTTTGGAAGGCGGCGGCGGATCCGTGCGCGGCTCATCCGGCAAACGCCCATCAGGAGACCCTGTTTTCGCCACCCCGAGATTTCTCTCCATCGCCCAGGCCATGGGCGTGGTGCCTGTGGCTTCTGCAGCGCTGGGGCCTGTTGCAGGGTTTCCCGCAGCGCGCCTGGCGGCCTCACATTTTTCCGTGATGAGTGCTGCTACCGCGCAATTGCTCATCGCAGGTCCCAAAGTCGTGGAACGCGCACTGGGCCATGATTTAACCAAAGAGGAATTGGGCGGCGCGAAGGTTCATGCCAAATCCGGCGCCATTGACAATGTGGCCCCCGACGAGGAAGGCGCGCTGGAACAAATCCGTCAGTTCCTCAGCTACATGCCGCAGAATGTGTTTGCTGACATGCCGCGCGGAGACCAAGGCGACCCAACAGACCGCCGCGATGAAGCGCTGCTGGATATTATTCCAAAAGATCGCCGCAAGCCCTTCAAGATGCGCAAGCTGATCGAGCATGTAGTGGACCAAGACAGCTTCTTTGAGATGACCCGCGCCTATGGACCTGGCCAGATCACGGGGCTCGCACGGTTGAATGGTCATTCGGTGGGCATTTTGGGCAACGATTGCCGCCACTACGCAGGGGCCATGACGGCGGAGGGCAGCCAGAAGGTGCGTCGCTTTATGGACCTTTGTAATACCTTCCGCCTGCCGATCGTCTCGTTCGTGGATGAGCCGGGCTTTATGATCGGACCAGACTCAGAAGCCGCTGGCACCATCCGCCATGGCACCGCTGCGGTGATGGCCGCGGTGCAATCTCGCGTGCCCTGGGTCAGCATTATTGTGCGCAAAGCCTTTGGCGTTGCCGCCGCCGCGCACTTTGGCCCCAACGGCCATGTGCTGAGCTGGCCTTCGGCTGAAACCGGTGCATTACCTCTTGAAGGCGGTGTGGCCGTTGCCTTCTCGCGGGAGATTGCCGCAGCAGACGACCCTGATGCAAAACGCAAAGAGTTGGAACAAATGCTGGCCGCCGCTCAATCGCCCTTCCCGCGGGCAGAGACGTTCTCTGTGCATGATCTGATTGACCCGCGCGACACCCGCCCAGCCCTTTGCGACTGGTTACGCTTTGCAGCCCCCTTGCTGGATGAGATGAAAAGCCCTTACACCCCTACCATGCGGCCCTAACGGTCCGTGCGAGTCCCATATAAAGAAAGCCCCTTTCATGCGTTACCTTATATTCTCCCTACTGAGTATTTTTCTCATCACCGCCCCTGCCTCCGCACAAGTCATCGACAGACTGACCGTGGAGAATGTGGGCGCAGCGCTAAACGCGGCAGGCTATCGCTATGTTGAAGCCGCGGACAATCGCGGCAACCCTTTGCTGCGCGTGGATGGCACATCGCTGGGGGCGAACAATTTTAATGTGATGTTCTATGCTTGTGATGGTGATTTGGGCTGCGAGGACATCACCTTGTGGAGCTGGTATTCCGTGAACGGCCCCGTAGACAATGAATTCCTGCATGTCTGGAACGATGTCTTTCGCCAGGCCCGCAATTGGTCTCGTGCCTATGTGGACGAAGATGGCGACCCCGTGCTGACCATGAACATCAATGCCACCGGCGGGCTTGGTAGCTACAATCTTCAGATCATGATCAATACCTATGTGGCCGAAGCGCAAATTTTCCGCGGGTTTATAGGCGCGCAATAAGGATACAGAATATGAGTTGGGATAAAGAGCTCGAAGAGCTTAATCGCCGCCGTGACATGGCCGACAAGATGGGCGGCACCGAGAAAGTCGAGCGCCAGCGTTCCTGGGGCAAGTTAAATGTACGTGAGCGCATGGAGCTGCTGATTGATAAAGACAGCTTCCGCGAGATCGGCAAGCTGGCCGGGCGTGCGAGCTATAACGAAGACGGCAGCCTGAAAGATTTCATGGCCGCCAATTTCATCTTTGGCCGCGCCAACATTAACGAACGCCCTGTAGTCGCTACCGGTGATGATTTTACGGTGCGCGGCGGCGCTGCTGATGCTGCCATCTGGCAAAAGATGGTGGCGGCTGAACAAATGGCTAATGAGCTGCGCCTACCCCTGATCCGCATGATCGACGGCACCGGCGGCGGTGGCTCGGTCAAAACGCTCTCAAGCTCCGCCCGCACCTATGTGCCTTTCGTGCCCGGTTGGGAGTGGGTGGTGCAGAACCTCGCCACCGTGCCTGTGATCGCTCTTGCACTTGGGCCCGTTGCAGGGCTGGGCGCTGCGCGATTGGTGACCAGTCATTTCTCCGTCATGGTCAAAGAGCTCTCTCAGGTCTTTGTGGCCGGCCCTCCCGTGGTGAAACGCCTGGGCGAAGATGTGGACAAGGAAGGCCTGGGCGGCAGTCATATTCACGGACCCAATGGCGTGGTGGATGCAGTAGCGACAAGCGAGGAAGAGGCCATCGAGCTTGCCCGCAAGTTTCTTTCCTACCTGCCATCTTCCGTAGACGAACTACCCCCGCGCGGACCTGTCGAAGACGACCCAACCCGCGAAGAAGAGTGGCTGCTCAAGGCCGTGCCTAAGGATCGCCGCAAGGTCTACAAGATGCGCCGCATCATCGAAAATGTAGTGGACAAGGACAGCTTCTTTGAAATGGGCAAGGTCTGGGGCCGTTCAGCCATTACCGGCTTTGCGCGGCTTGATGGCTGGCCTGTCGCTGTATTGGCTAACGATCCTTATCACTACGGCGGCGGCTGGACGGCAGATGCCTCCCAGAAAATTGTGCGCTTTATGGATCTTGCCGAGACCTTCCACCTACCCGTGGTGCATTTGGTGGACAATCCAGGCTTTGTCATCGGCACCGAGGGCGAGCAAGCCGGCACCATTCGTCATGGCTCTCGTGCTATGGCGGCGGTCTATCAGGCAAGCGTGCCCTGGTGCACCGTTCTGATCCGCAAGGCCTTTGGCGTGGCAGGGGCAGCGAATTCAAACCATTCGCGCTTCAGCTATCGCTTTGCCTGGCCGTCCGGGGACTGGGGCTCGCTACCGGTCGAAGGCGGCATCGAGGCGGCCTATAAATCCGAGCTGGCAGCTTCAGACGACCCCGAAGCATTGCGGCTGCAGATCGAAGCCTCCATGAATGCGGTGCGCTCGCCCTTCCGGACAGCGGAATCGTTCCTCGTGGAAGACATTATCGACCCGCGCAAAACACGCTCGTTGCTGTGTGAGTTCGCAGAACTGGCAGCCCCCTTGCGCAAGACCGGGCCGTCAGGATTTCCGTTGCGGCCTTAGTCTTCTCACTCACGCTAGTGCACCAAAGGTGCACAGCTCCGTGGGGGCGGTGCAGTAGCACCGGACCGCGGTCGCGGCCTTGGATTCAATTTTACTAGGCGTCGCTTATTGAATGTTGTCACTTTGAAATTAGTCATTCCGCGACTTGATCCACTACTGTCCGGTTTAGCGTTCACTCTTTTTGAACAATCACCGAGATTGCGAATTGCCTTCGGCATACCCCCCATCCTGACCTTCCCCCGCAAGGGGGGAAGTGAAGCTGGGAGCGGCTTTCATAAATCAC